>SLGL01000039.1 GCA_007123785.1 Balneolaceae bacterium | reverse complement strand
CCTTTCCAGCCCTCAACGCCAGTGCAGGCGTTAGCATTTCCCGAATTAATTACAAAAGCCTGAGCCAGGCCGTCTTTAATATGCTCGCGGCTAAGTTTAATAGGTTCTGCACAAACCACATTGCGGGTAAATACAGCAGCTGCAGAAGCGGGTACTTCAGAATAGATCAGGGCAATATCTCTTCGTTTTGATTTAATACCCATATGGGCGCCCCAGCAGGTGAATCCACGTACGTGTGTAATATTATTTAACATTGGTTTCTAAACAAATTGATTTAAGTGAGAAGAAATTGGATTTGTAACGAATGGCAGAGAACAGCAGGATGAGTGAAGCCGTTCTCCGAAGAGATGTATTATACCCGCCTGCCGGGTGGGGGTGGGCATACCGCCGGGTTAGTATTCCGGCGCGGGAATCCTGATGTTGCGGTGGCAGACAATATGTTTGATCCATTACGTGTCATAAGCTCATTCGATAATAAGAAAAAAACTTATATAAAATCACACAAAATTTTAGGGTTTGCGTCTTTAAACCGGAAAGATTTCATGAAGTGTTTATTTTTTTTAATCTTATCAAGAAAATTTACAGGTTCCCGGTCGTTATCAGGGGTTTAGCGGAATATGCTTCAGTCCGGTCGATTCGATCAGGCCGAACACAATGTTCATATTCTGAACGGCCTGCCCTGCAGCACCTTTCATTAAATTATCGATCGTAGAAACTGTGATGATTTTATTGGTGCGTTCGTCATACGTGGCATAAATATCACAGTAATTGGAGCCGCGTATATTTTTTACTGTAGGGGGTTCACCAAAAACCCGAACGAAATGTTCTTTTTCATAAACAGAGTGATACAGCTCCTCGACCATTTCCGCAATCACCGGCTTTTTGGGAGTACTGTAGGTTGTTGTGAGGATTCCTCGGTCAATAGGCAGGAGGTGCGGAGTGAACAGCACTTCGGTGGAGTATCCTGTATACATTTGGAGTGTATTTTCGATTTCGGGTGTATGACGGTGATTCACCAGGGAGTAGGCCGAAAAGTTGCCGAATACATTCGGAAAATGAAGCCCTTGTTTGGGTTTGGCACCTGCTCCGGTTACACCCGATTTGGAGTCCACTACGATTGATGTCGGATTGATCAACCCCCGCTTGATGAGTGGTGCAAGGGCAAGAATGGCCGAAGTTGGGTAGCAGCCGGGATTAGCTACAAGTCGCGCATTCCGGATGTTATCCCGGAACAGTTCAGGGAGGCCGTAGACCGCTTCTTCCATAAACTGAGGAGCCACATGCGTTTTTTTATACCACTCCTCATAAATACCGCGTGAAGAGAAACGGAAATCGCCCGAAAGATCGATGATGATGAACTTGTCGAGCCCGTGTTCCTTTACAAAATCCATCGAGACTCCGTGGGGAAGGGCCAGGAAGACCAGGTCGGGTTTATGGTCTGAAATCTCTTTTACAGATCTAAGTTCAATATCAACCACGTCCAAAAGGTGCGGGTGAACATCGGTAATATTTTTTCCTTTGTTCGATTCGCTGGTAACAATGTCGATGGTTACATCAGGGTGGTGGGCCAGCAGCCGCACCAGTTCCGATCCGGTATAACCGGTTGCGCCAACAATGGCCACGCTGTATTTAGGCATTTTTTTCAACTTCTTTTATGGATTCAACAAGAACATTTACAATGGTATCGATATCGTCTTTAGAAATATTGAGCGGTGGTACAAGACGTATTACGGTATTGGAGGCGCAATTAGAGAGCACACCGCGTTTCAGCATCTCTTTCACAACAGGGCCTCCGGGAAAGGAGAGCTCCACGCCGATCATCAGCCCTTTACCGCGCACGTCTTTAATGGCGTCCCAGTTACTTGAAAGATCACGCATTCGTGTCATTAAATAATCACCTCTTATGCGGGCCATTTCACAAATATTTTCACTTTCAATCACCTTAAGCGTTTCCAGTCCAACGGCACAAGCCAGTGGATTCCCGCCGAATGTAGTCCCGTGGTTGCCGTGTTCAAATGCAGAGGCGAATTTTTCTTTGGCGACCACTGCTCCGATAGGAAAACCGGAACCCAGTGCTTTAGCGAGTGCCACAATATCCGGCTCGACATCGTAATGCTGGTAGGCAAACATTTTTCCGGTTCGGGCAATGCCGGTCTGTACTTCATCAAATATGAGGGGAATTTCAAATTTATCGCACAGTTTTCGCGCTGTTTTAATGAATTCGGGGGTAGCCTCAATAATGCCACCTTCTCCCTGTATCGGTTCAATGATGATTCCAATGGTGTCTTCGTTCACACTTTTCTCCAGCTCATTGCTGTTGTTCATGTTTACCTTATTGAAACCGTGAGGAATCGGGTTGAACCCTGCCTGATATTTGGCTTTACCCATCGCAATGGTGCCAAGTGTGCGCCCGTGAAAAGAGTTATCCATCGATATGATGTTCCCCGTTTTCCCTTTGTTGTGCGAATATTTACGAGCCAGTTTAATAGAACCTTCCACCGCTTCAGCTCCGCTGTTGCAGAAAAAGGCACGGTCCAGGCCAGAAATTTTTACAAGCTTTTCAGCGAGATTACTTTGCGGTTCATTATAGTAAAAATTGGAGACATGGATCAGTTTTTCGGCCTGTTTCTGAATAGTTTTCACAATTTGCGGATGGCAGTGGCCAAGGCTGTTTACGGCAATGCCGGCCAGCGCGTCGATATATTCGTTTCGCTCATCGTCCCATACTCTTGAGCCTTTCCCCCGAACAAGAGCGATGGGATAGCGTCCGTAGAGATCAAAATGATATTTTTCAGCTTTCTTTTGAGCAGGTTGTTTTCCGAATACGGTTTTTACCGTCTTGAAAATTTTTCCGGGTATATTTGTCGACATTTTATTTCTTTGTTCAATTTAATATTGATCGGACAGATCAGGCTGTATGGCATTCAGCTTCTTCTGTTTTTATCAAAATGCTGATCTTTTCAAAGATAATGCAAATCAGGCTATAGTTGTTCCAAGTTTATCCTTTGTGAGCAAGATACGCAATAATTCTTCCCGGTTTGTACCATTGATGATATGGGAAGTTTTAACACCTTTTTCGATGGCGACAAGGCAGGATTCTATTTTTGGAATCATTCCGCCTTGTATAACGCTTCCAAACAGTTTGCGTGCAACATCAGGTGTAAGCTGATGAATGATAGAGGCGGGATTTTCCACATCTTCCAGTAAGCCGTCGATGTTGGTTAGTGCGATGAATTTTTCGGCATTCAGGGCTCCGGCCAGGTGCCCTGCAAACATGTCGGCATTTATATTGTAAGTTTCACCGTTTTTACCTGCTGAAACAGGAGAAACGACCGGTACAAATCCGCCATCGAGCAGAGTATGGATGAGTCGGGTATCCACATTTACTACATCTCCTACAAAACCAAGGTCGAATTTTTTTTGATGATCACCTGAGCCTTCTGTGTAAAATCTTTTTGTGGCTGTAACCATTGCTCCGTCTTTACCGGAAATTCCCACAGTTTTCAAACCGGTTTGGTTCAGAAGAGATACCAGCTCTTTGTTGACCATACCGCTAAGGGCCATCTCTACATACCCTATCGATTTTTCATCCGTTTTTCGATGTCCGCCTACAAAGACTGATTCCAGACGGACTTCATCCAGGAGCCGTTTGATTTCGATGCCCCCGCCATGTACAAGTACCGTGCGGATACCAAGCGAGTGAAGAACTGTAACCTGCGCGGCGATATCCTTTTTGGTTTCGGGATCGGTAAGCGCGTTTCCACCGATTTTGATGAGGATGATTTTATCTTGAAGAAACCGGAGTTTTTCAGCATCCGGTGTAAAAGAAAGCGGGGGATTCAATTGTAAGATTTAGTCAGTGATTGATATTTCATTCAGCTTTAAAATAACAAACATTGAGTGTGATGGAAACGTATATTTCTTTTCTCTTGAGAATACACCGGGAAATATCATGCGTTCAGTGTCAAAGCATGGAGATTGTTTTTTGAAATTGTAGTTCTGAGTTTTCAAATTTAAGAAAAAGGAGGTTTAAAGCTCATTCATATCCAAGCTCTTTCTTGATTTCCCTCGCCAAAATGAGTCGCTGAATTTCGGAAGTTCCTTCGCCGATGGTCATTAGTTTCACATCCCGAAGGAATCGCTCTACATGATACTCTTTGGTGTAGCCGTAACCGCCGTGGATCTGTACGGCATCCTGAGCGGCGCGTTCTGCCATTTCGGAGGAGAAGAGTTTCGCCATAGAAGCTTCTTTTGTATAAGGTTTACCCTGATCTTTCAGCCACGCTGCACGGTGGACCAAAAGGCGAGCGGCGTCAATTTCCACAGCCATGTTTACCATTTTGTGCTCAATGGCCTGAAAATCACCGATTGGTTTTCCAAATTGTTTTCGTTCATTGGCGTATTTTAGAGATTCTTCAAGAGCACCACGGGCAATGCCCACAGATAATGCCCCGATTCCGATTCGTCCGCCATCCAGAACTTTCATCGTGTCATTGAAGCCCTTACCGAGCTCACCGAGAAGATTTTCAGCTGGAACTTTAACATTTTCAAATACAACTTCAGAAGTGTCGGACGTATTCATTCCCAGTTTGTGCATGGGAACCCCCGGTTTTACACCGTCCCATCCGCGTTCAATAATAAATCCACTAATTCCTTTGGTGCCGAGTGTGGGATCCGTTTTGGCAAGCACCACATAAATATCACCGACAGTACCCTGGGTTATAAAAATTTTATTGCCGTTGATGATCCAGTGGTTGCTATCCTTCGAAGCTGTGGTTTTGAGTCCGGAGGCATCGCTTCCAGATCCCGGTTCGGTGAGGCACCAGGCTCCGATCTTTTTGCCGGAAGCAAGTGGTGTTAGATATTTGTCCTTTTGCTGAGCGGTTCCCGCTAAGGCGATATGGCCGCTTGCCAGAGATGTATGAGAGGCCACTGTGAGGGCAAGAGAAGCATCCCAGCGTGCGATCTCTTCAATTGCGAGGCAGAAACTGATCGTGTCAAAACCGGAGCCTCCATATTTTTCATCATGGTAAATTCCCATCAATCCCTGGTCACCAAGCATTTGTACAATATCGTGCGGAAATTTTTTACTTATGTCTCTCTCAATCACATTTGGCGCTACATGACGTTCAACAAAATCCCGAACTGAGTCGCGGATCATCAGGTGGTCTTCAGTCAGTTCAAAGGAAAGGTCGTTGGTTCGTTCAAGCAAGTTCAGATTCATTTTTGATGAAGTTCATTATGTAATGGAAACGCTTTCAAAAGATAACGAATCAAAAAAGAAGTTTTGTGTGAATTTTCTCATTTGCACTTTATTTACAGGATTTTGAAGAATTTATTGTCTGAATTTCAGGAAAAGAGAATCCTGAAAACGATTTACCTTGAATACAAGGATGAGATGAAAAATGAGGATCAATTGAACCAAAAAAGCTCGCACTAAAACCAGCAAAACAAGGTGTTTTTATCCGGAAAAATGTCTTGAAATTTTATTGATAATTGCCTTATAAAAAAGGGGGACAGTAACTTTTGATTTTTTTTAATGTTCCAGGAACAAAGCCTTAAATATAATGTATCCAATTACATAATGATGATCAGATCATCATTTATCTCATATGTTAATTCAAAATAAAACAAAAGAGAAGTAACCATGATGAAAAAAGCAATCATGTTAGCAAGTGTCATGCTGATAAGCATCGGACTGGCATTTGCAACATCAACCCCGGATATCTCTAAAGAGATAGAAAGTGATGAACGAACGACCATAACAGGTACTGTTTCGGATGCAAATACAGGTGAGACCATTTCAGGTGCAGAAGTAACCATTCCTGCAACTGATGCAAGAGCAACAACAAATGAGAATGGTGAATTTACAATTGAAGGACTCGATCTCGGAAATTATACCCTGTCTGTGGATGCCGAAGGATACGCTGCGGCTGAAGTGGAAGCAGAGGTAACCGAAGACGGAGCAGCCATTCGGGTACTACTCGAGCCTGAAGGCTAAGTTCTTAAATTCATATTTCAAAGATTGAGAAAGGCACTTTATCGGTTTGATGTAGTGCCTTTTTATTTTTTAGGGATAGAGTGACTGTTCATCCATAATTCCATGTTACACCCCGCCCGATTTCCGGATCAGGAAATTCCCAGCTCACCGCTCCCTGGTCACAGGCATACATACAGGTTCCGCACTCAATGCAGTCTTCTACCTGAAAGTGGACCTGCCCTTTTTCATCCATCGTGTAACAATTGGCCGGACAAACATAAGTGGTGCATTTATGCGGACAAACAGAGTTGCATATCTCCGTGTCAACCACAATATGCGGTTTAATTTCTGATTTGGCCTGATTCCGATAACTTACAAGCCCGAGCCGTTCGGAAAGAGTTAGGAGTTTCATGGTTTATATTTTTAATGATTAAATTTCGCAGCGTTTGACAGGGTGTTTTTTAAAAAAAGTTTATATTGAATTATAAGTTGATAACAATTAAGTGCATTTCGTTTTCAAATAATTTTAGTGTGAGAAATGCGGGTTAGCCTGATTATGAAAAAGGTAAAGGCTGCTGGCAGTGGTTTTGATTAAAACCACGTTCGATACCCTTGGGAATATTTTATTTATCATTTGTCTCATAATGCCCTCGAACCCTTCCATCCCAGTTTTATTAACTCCCAATAGGAGGAGTGTTTTTTTACAGCTTTGCCAAGCATTTTACGCGCTTTTTGGGTCGGTTCGGTTTTAATGCTGAAGAAATTCCGGCCGAAATCACAGATAAGGTTAGGCATTTTTCGGCTCATCACGGGATCATGCAGCAGGTGAACAGCGTCCTGGAAATTGTTGATGTCTTTCATCACATAACTCGCTTCCAGTGCATCCTGGTATTTTTTCATGGAAGCTTCAGTGAAGTCATTGGTATTTTTAGCGTTGATGATCGCTTCTGCGGCCAGTATACCGGATCGCATCGCGTAGTCCATTCCCTGGATCGCTTTTCCGGCATTCATAAGCAGATTGGCTGCTTCGCCGCAAACTACCAGTCCGCTTTTGTAAAGTTTTTCCGGTATCAGGCGTTTATCTCCGGATGAGACCACATGAGCCGAATATTCCACCACTTCACCTCCCCTGATCATATCACTGATGATGGGATGCTGTTTGAAGATATTCAAAATATCGTGTGGTTTTTTTTCTTTTTCTCTGAGGTCTTTTAATCCCAAAACCAGTCCGATTGAGAGCGTATCGCGGTTAGTGTAGAGAAATCCGCCGCCTTCAACACCATCGGTAGCGAAACCGACAAATTCGTTGCTCATTCCACTCTTTCCGTTGAGCTGAAAGCGGTCTTCCAACACTTTTTGATCAAACCGGATGATCTCTTTCACCCCCGTGAGAATATGATCGGCGGGCACATATTTATCCTGAAGACCCACCTGCCTTGTAAGCAGATTATTTACCCCTTCGGCGATGATCACCGAATCGGCATAAAATTTTTCTTCTCCGGTGCGGATCCCAACTGCTTTTCCGCTGTCCATCAAAATTTCTTCCACGAGGATATTCGGGGCGATGAAAGAATCCATCGAATGGTCACTCGCATCAATGGCTTCCTGAACTTTATCGGCCAGCCACCGGTCAAATCTGGAACGGAGTACTACAACTCCGGTATAAGGTGTTTCATTAAAATGGGAGGATTTAAAATCAATTGAAAAAGCGGATTGCTCATCCATAAATGTGAGCCGCCGGTGGTTGATATAACGATCCCACCCGGCATCTTCTTCCCAATAGTTGGGCACCAGTTTTGCCAGATCGCTGCCCCAAAGCACACCACCCGACACATTTTTTGCTCCCGGAAATTCACCTTTCTCGATGAGCAGAAATTTCATGTTATTCCGCGCCAGAGTCATAGCTGCAGCAAGCCCGGCAACTCCGGCCCCTACGATGATACAGTCAAATTTTTCGTCCATATTCTGTTTAATATTGAATATCGAGCAGCAAGTATTGAGACAATCAGATCATTTATTACCATACAAATATTGCACTATTAAGCTTTATCCGCAATTCTCACCAAGAGACAAAATACGGGTTAGTGTAGAGTCAACCATAAACTGACGGATAAAACCCGCAATGTTTTTTCTTTAAAAAACCACTTTTTTTCATAAATGCTTCCAATGGTAATAAGGAAACATTGCGGGTTTCTTTACGAAGATATACGCGTAACATGACACTATGGTTTATCTCAATACTTTATACTCGATTCTGTTTACTCTACTTTAATTTTGCTTTACTTTTTTTAGTTCATCAATAAATGGCGGCAGCACTTTGTAGAGGTCGCCCACAATACCGTAGTCAGCGATGTCAAATATGGGTGCGTCAGGGTCTTTGTTGATGGCAACAATCACTTTGCTGTTGGCCATGCCCGCAACATGCTGGATGGCACCGGAAATACCGATTCCAATGTAAAGCTGCGGTGAAATTACTTTACCGGTCTGACCGATCTGGAGACTCGGGTCGTACACACCAGATTCGGTCAAAGCTCTTGAGGCACCGATTGCACCACCCAGTACCGAAGCTAATTCATTTATTAATTTCCGGCCTTCTTCATCCTTCACTCCTCGGCCGGCTGCAACTACGGTTTCAGCCTCGGAAAGGTCAATTTTATCACCCGTTGCACTGATGATCTCTTTCAAGTTAATCTTCAAATCAGCATCATCTATTCTGAAAGGGATCGACTCAATGTTGCTATTGACAGGGTTTTCAACTGCGGTGTAGGAACCGGATCGAACGGTAACCAAAACCAATGAGTCCCGGGCTTCAACAGAAGAAATTACTTTGGAAGCCATTACCGGTCGTTTGGCTTTTGCACCGGAATCTGTCAGCTCAAACTCGGAAACGTCGGCAAGAGCTGCTGCACCACGATTGGCAGCTAATGCTCCCAGAATATCTTTTGAACTTTCAGTGGATGAAAACGCCAGCAGCCTTGGTTTGATGGTCTCTATCGACAAGGCGAGAGCTTTCAGAAGTGGTGCATTCAGATGATTTTTAAAAACCGGATTTTCGATGGTGTAAATCATCGCCGGGCCATATTTTTTCAACTCTTCAACAACGCCCGATACACTGTCGCTCACAACGAGTGCGGATGATTCAAGCCCTTGTTTCTCCGCAAGTTCATTACACCGTGAAAGCACTTCAAGGGAAGAGCGTTTGATCTTGCCGTCATTAATGGAAATATAGGTTAATATTGTGCTCATGGTTTTAAAATAAAATTTTCGAATCGTTCACGTACAAATATTTTTAAAAAAAAATCAGTTGACTTGACATAAGGTGCAGAATAACACGATCTTTTTCTGACCGCTGACCGCTGACCGCTGACCGCTGACCGCTGACCGCTGACCGCT
>SLGL01000407.1 GCA_007123785.1 Balneolaceae bacterium | reverse complement strand
GTCTGGCTGACACTTCTGACACTGATCATTTTGGGAAGCGGCGCTTTTTATTATTTACAAAGCGCTTGCTGTTGACAGAATTGAGCCGGAAAATGAGATTGAGGTTAAATCCAAATATTTTTGGAAAACAATTTTCTCACAGCCTTTCGAAGAGGGGACTGCATTAGCCACTATATCAATTTACCCACAACAATACCTGTAAGATATCCGGGTTAAATCCCTGCTTATTTGATCAGCATCATCTTTCGGGTCCTTACAATCTGGCCGGTTGTTAACCTGTAGAGATAGAGGCCACTGGCAAGCCTATCGGCGTTGAACAGTAGTCTATGTGTCCCCTGGTTTCTCATGCCTTCTTCGAATTTCGCCACACGTACTCCCCGGAGATCATAAACTTCAATGATTACTTCGCCCGGCTCACTCAAATGATATCGGATTGTGGTTTCCGGATTAAATGGGTTGGGATAATTTTGGTCGAGCTGGACATATTCATCTTCCATCTCAAACAATGCCACCTTTTTTCCCCTGATCCACTCAATTTCATTTACCTGTTCTGCCTTCTTTTCAAATGAAAGGCCTTTGGCTGTCACATACCATACGGTTCTGAGTGTATCCCCAACTTCGGTTCCGGTTTTTTCAAACATTCGGTCAACTTCGTAAAAAGGTATCGGTTTTGTTGTTATCGATAACGAATCGAAAACAGCCACAGGTGTCGAGATATCATCGTTCTCTGCATCAAATCGCAAGATATAGGTAATATCCAGTGAGCTTTCTGCTTCGTGCCACATAAAATTTATATAATCATCCGGTTCACCATCTATCAAAAAAACAGCCCTGTCTATTGGCAGCTGAAGCCTGAAATCCGAAATAGCATCAACGTTGAACTTTGGGCTGGCTGAAGCAAGATTGGAATAAGCTGATTTTCCGCCACTTCCCGCTGCTCTTACACGATATCTGTAGCTTTTATCTGAAACATCATGGTCATCGAATGACCTTTCATCACCGGGAACCACTGAAATAACATCGAAGTTTTCTCCTCCGTCTGAGGAACGCTCAATAAAAAACTCTACCGGTTCTGTGGATTCGTGCAGCCAGCTCAACGTCAATTTGTTAAATGTTTCATTTGAAACGGAAAGTTTTGCCGGTGCGTCAGGTGAAACACCATAATTCAGCCGCTCTTCAAGCTGCGCCTGGTAGAGTGACGCCGGAATGGGCTCGCTGCCGGTACCTTCAATGTATCCAGCCGGGTGATTAAAAAGTCCCTCACCGGAAACATTACCCCTGTTACCGATTCCATAGTTCTGTGCAGTGGGTGGCTTTTGAATAAAAATGTAGTGATCTTCGCCATCTACATTCCATGCTACAGAATGCACTGCTCCCCAGCCATGGGATGAACCCAAATTCCCGCGATTATGAAGTGAGAGTACGTTGTAGTGAGAAGGATTTTCAAATACGACGTTATCATACAACAAACCCTGGCTCCATTTTTGATGGCCTTCGGATGAACCGAGAGTCCCGACAGATCTTGCGTTGTGAAAAACAATACCCGAAGCCACACTTGTGCCATTCGATACAAAATCACGCCTTCCATTCGTTGAAAACACGTTTTTGAATAAAATATGATTTGAATAATGCCCGGTGCTAAAGTTGTATCGCCTTTCTCCCGTAAGTGGTGAATGCGGCTCAAGTGCCCGCGAATTTTCAACTGTGATATGGGCTGAGTATCGGGTTTTGAATGCTGATCTCCGAAAATGCAAAACCGTCACATTTCTCGCCCAGCTATGGTTTGCACCATTAAAATAAACCCCATCACTTGCATGAGTATCTGCCCCGGGGTGTGCTGACTGAATTTCAATTCTGAGGTTTTCAATCCCGGAATCGGTTACCGGCGGGCGTCCTCTCGGTTTGAAGATGACCGTCTGGGCAAGGTTTCTGTCCAAATTGTTAAATACCGGTGCATCTATAGTGATTACATTTTCTGAAATCCGGGTGATCTCCCGGCTGTAGTAAATATCCAGATACTCTGGCTCCCATTCCGGTGCTCCTTCAGTACCGCCTCCGTCCACGGCTCGGATCCAATCCGGTGTACTGTGATGACGAATAATGATCCTGTCTCCCGGGATGAACCTTGAGGCATCTTCCACTTCAAAACTTCTGGCCCCTACAGGTACAAACTCTGAGATGATGTTAACCCGTTCGGCTGGAACAGCATGCCATTCCACTCTTTCCTCACCAATCTGAATGACGGCATCTCTAACATTTTGTGTTACCCGAAAAACTGTGTTTTCAGATGGTTCTCCACCATCCCCGGAACCCCTCAAAACCACTCCGCTGCGCCGAATAAAAAGCGGCTGTGAAATAGTATAAATACCGGGATTAAGTTTTACTGCACCGCGAATTCCATTTTCATCCAGCGGCAAATTACCCACCCTGTTCAGTGCCTGCTGAATCTGAGCCGCATTGTTTCCGGAAACAGGGTCCAGAATTTCTTTTACCGGTACCTCCGGATAAGGAACACCTCCGCCCCGATATCCCGCATGGCTAAAGTCAGGAATCCGGTTTCCCTCTCTGTCCGATATGTACGTGAGGCGATTATTCTCAAAATAAATGATTTTTGATTCAATTTGAGCAAATCCGGGTGAAACAAACAGTACCGGAACCAGAAGAATCAGCATCATTACTGCATATGCAAAATGACACTTACTTACAATCTTACCGACAACAATGAAAGTAATCTTTCTCATCTCCAAAACCACTTTTGATATCTCTTACTTTCACAGAGATCTGTGAATAAAATTTCTATTCGAATTTAGCTCACAATTTTCTTAAAAAAAAAGCACTTTCAGCTATTATAATATGGTTCTAATGACAGATGAACTCCCAGCCCTTTCGGACCCACCCCACCCCTCCCTATCCCGACACAAAAAGCGTGTCGGGACAAGGAGGGAGCCTGCTGCTGTCACCTTTTAAATAGTCTTGCCCCGTTTTTGGGCAACACTATTTTAGAATGAATAGAAAGAATTATCGGATCAATATCATTTTTCTGGTTTCAGAAAAGTTACCGACAGTCAAACGGTACAAGTATACACCACCAGCAAGGCCCGAACCGTTAAAATGAATGGTATGAAATCCAGTCTCTCTATGGCCTTCTTCAAATAAAGCTACTCTGTTTGCCTGAATATCAAACACTTCGACTCTAACCTGGCCGGGCTCTGATAAATAATATTGTATTGTTGTGGCGGGATCAAAAGGGTTGGGATAGTTTTGATCAAGCCGAGCCGATTGTCCTTCAGGAACCGAGGGTTTTCTTACTAACTTAATCTGCCGAACTTCTTCAGCCCAAAGTTCAAACGGGCCGGAATTCGCCTTAACTGTCCATTGAGCATTTAGTGTGTCACCCTCTGCCACATTCATCCGACGAAACAGCTCTGTTGCTTCACTAAAATGCAAAGAAAGCGAAGCCGATTCCAGCGACTCAACCACTTTTACAGGGGCAGAAAAATCCGCTCCTGACAAATCGATGAAAAGTGAATAGGAAACATCAAATATACTGCTTGTCTCATCCCACGTAAACCGGATATCATCATCTTTCTCCGAATCTATGATTAATTCTGTATCATCCACAGGCTGGTTCAACCTGAAATCCGAAATCACATCATCGGGATAGTCTCTAACCAGTTTCATTTGGTGAACATCTTCAGATCTTTGTTCGAAAGAAGAAAATTTGGCATTTACTGTCCATTGAATTTCGAGTGTATCGCCAAATTGTACCTCAAACCTCTCAAAAAGCTGCTCCGCTCTGGAAAAATGAAAAGATGCAAAGGCAGAATCCGTTGCATCCAATATTTCTACAGGTGAGGTAAAGTTTCCTCCCGGCAGATCGATAAGCACATTATAAAATATTTTCAGGGGATTACTCTCCTCTTCCCACGAAAAAACAACTTCATCATCGGCATCAGGTTTTACCGTAACATTTTCTCCATCTTCCGGGGCCAATAGCCTAAATCCTGAAATAGCACTCTCATCAAACTTTGGTGTTTGTTCTGCTGTTGAAGAATATGCAGATTTACCTCCATCACCCACTGCCCTAACCCGATAAAGATATGTTTGATCTCCCAGGCTTTTATCTATAAAAGAAGTTTCTCCCCTGATAAGATCAATTTTTTGGAAATTTTGATCACCAACCGGTGACCTTTCAACTTCAAATTCTACCCGTTCATGCACCACATGATTCCAGGTCAAATTTAATTGATTCGGGACATCATTTGATACAGAGAGTTTTGTGGGGGCATCAGGTGCAACACCAAAAGTCAGCCTCTCTTGGAGTTGTGCAAGGTACAATGATGCGGGATCGGGATTTCGACCGGTTCCTTCAATATATCCCCTGGGATGATCGAACAACCCGCGGCCAGAAACAGTTGCCTTATTCCCAATTCCATAATTTTGGGCCGTGGGTGGTTTCTGAATATAGATGTGATATCCTTCAGCATCTATATTCCAGGCTACGGAATGGGCTGATGCCCAGCCTTGTGAAGAACCGAAATCTCCCCTGTTATAAAGCGACAGAACATTATAGTAAGTGGCATTTTCAAATGTAATATTATCGTACAAAAGGCCATGAGACCATCTCCGGTGCCCCTCGGAAGAGTTTGACGTCCGTTCTGATCTTGAGTTGTGAAAGACAATTCCCGAAGCAGATGCAGAGCCATTTGCCACCATATCTCTTCGTCCTCTTGTAGAAAGTACATTCTTGAATAAAATATTATTGGAAAATAAATGAGCATTAAAATTGTAACGGTTTGTTCCGATAACAGGTGAATGTGGTTCCAAAGCCCGCGAATTTTCAACCGTTATATTGAATGCACGGTGAGTTTTAAAACCCGATCTCTGAAAGTTTTTTACGGTAACATTTCTTGCCCAACTGTTTGCAGCCCCGTAAAAATAGACTCCTAATTCCGCATGGTTGTTTGCATTTTCTCCAACAGACTGAATATCGATCCGGATATTTTCAATTCCCGACTCAGTTACAAGGTCTGTATCATCAAACTTGTAGATAAATGGCTGTGAGAGAGTTCTGTCGAAGTGGTTGAAGATCGGGGCATCTATTGTAATTACATTGCCACGAATAGCAGTGATCTGGCGATTGTAAATAATCTCAAGCATTGGATCCGGTTCCCAGGCAGGTGCGCCTTCTGTACCGCCACCATCCACAGCATCAATCCATGCATTCGTTGCAGGGTGCAATAAAATGATCCTGTCTCCGGGTGAAAATCCCGATGCATCTTCAACTTCAAAGCTTCTTGAACCAACAGGCAAGAAGTCTGAAATAATATCAATTTCGGAACTATTGACCCGGGTCCAGCTCGTTCGTTCATCTCCCAACTGAATCGCAAAATCTCTAACATTACGCGAAACCCTTATGATTGTATCTTCTGAGGGATCATCTCCATCTCCCGATCCTGTCAGAACGACTCCACTGTGATTTATTTGCAGGCTGCTGTTGATATTATAAATACCCGGATCCAGTTTCACAGCACCACGAATTCCGTTTTCATCTGGTGATAAATTTGCAACCCGGTTAATTGCATTTTGAATCTGCGAATGATTATCACCCTGTACCGGGCTGATGGTTTCTCTTACAGGCACATCGGGCAAATGAACCCCTCCGCCACGGTAACCAGCATGGCTAAAATCCGGAATACGATTTCCTTCACTATCCGAAACGTAGGTGAGTCTGCCTTCTTCAAAGTAAATTATGTCAGAATTGAATTGGGCTGTGGCCGATGAAGGGATCAACAAAATAAAAAAGAGAATCTTGCAGATAAGAACACACCCCGGAACTTTTATTAAAATGCTCCGGCCAAAATCTTTAAACAGTCCTGCTTCGCCCCCCACTGCGTTTAGAGTTCGAAAATCAGAAAAGCTTCGCAAGTCAGGTGTTTCAGGTAAAATTTCTCTTCGTAGTTTTAACGTGGCAAATCCATTTTTGAGACAACACAGCCTGCATCTTAATTTCTTAGTGCAGGACAATACATTGAATAAAATTATAATCTTCCTTAAATGTACATTGCTGATAGGCATAGCAATATAACCAATCAACTATTATTTGTGAATAGTGCAAGAGAGGTGTTAAGAATACACTCAATACGTTTGATCGTCCCTTTCATGCAGCACCTCCTTTTTTCTTAATAAATGTCAAAATCCGATAACCAAATGAATGCCTGGAAAGTTAATGAAAATCAACATTTAACCTGAATTATTTACCAAGGATTTTTTTGTGGGTAAATACGACAGCAGTCGTGATAAAATTGTGATTAAATCAGGTTAAAAAAGTGTTGAACTTACGTAACGATCTCCTCTGTCGCATGTAATACAAACAATAACTCCTTCATCCAGCTCATCAGCTATTTTCAGGGCTGCTGCAAGTGCTCCTCCACTGCTCATGCCGGCAAAAACCCCCTCTTCTCTGGCCATGCGACGTGTCATTTCAGTTGCCTCCTCCTGGCTGACATCCACAATTTGGTCAACTCTATCGGCTTCAAAAATGGCCGGTAAAAACTCTGGAGTCCAGCGCCGGATTCCGGGTATGGATGACCCGTCAGTAGGTTGTGTGCCCACAATCTGAATATCATGATTTCTCTCTTTTAAGAAGCGCGATACCCCCATAATGGTTCCCGTAGTTCCCATTGCAGAAACGAAGTGTGTAACTTTCCCGCCAGTATCTCTCCATATTTCAGGGCCTGTGGTTCGTTCATGGATACGATAATTATCAGGATTGGCAAACTGATTTAAAATATAATAACCCTCCTCTTCTGCCATTTTTTCGGCCAGGGTACGGGAGTACTCAATCGTTTTTTCGGCTGGTGTTAAAATCAATTCTGCCCCAAATGCTCTCATCGTCTTGATGCGTTCCTCCGTGGCATCTTCGGGCATAATCAGTGTCAGGTCCAGGTTCTTGTAGGAGGCGATCATGGCAAGAGCTATACCGGTATTTCCGCTCGTAGCTTCAACCAGTTTGTCACCGGGTTTAATTTCATCACGCTCCAAAGCTCCAGCTATCATCCCCAGTGCAGGGCGGTCTTTTACGCTTCCCCCTGGATTTTGACCCTCAAGTTTGCAGTAAATCTTTACATTTTTCTTTTTTGGGATATACTCAAGTTCTACAAGCGGAGTATTGCCTATCAGATCTTCAATCTTCATATAAACGGTATTTTATTTGAAAGTGATCGTATCAGTTTCACCGTCACTATCGGTCATTTTGGCCTGATAGTAAATTTTTGACCCTTCCGGAACACTGCGTGTCAACCATACATTACCACCAACAATACTATTTTTTCCAATAACGGTTTCTCCGCCTAAAATCGTTGCACCAGCGTAAATTACAACATTATCTTCTATGGTGGGATGGCGTTTGATTTTTGCATCTTCTTTTTTCACACTCACTGCTCCCAGGGTTACCCCCTGATAAATCTTCACGTTGGAACCGATCTCTGTAGTTTCCCCGATCACAACACCGGTTCCGTGATCGATACAAAATCTTTTACCGATTTTAGCTCCCGGATGAACATCGATTCCGGTACGCTGGTGTGCATTTTCTGAAATAATACGCGGAATTAATTTGATGCCAAGTGAAAGTAAATAGTGCGCAAAACGATGTGCAGAAATAGCATAGAAGCCAGGATAACTCCTTACAACTTCTTCTTTACTTTTGGCAGCCGGATCACCCATGTAAATCGCTTCAATATCGAGCAACAGCTCAGACCGTATACCCGGAATCTCACTGAAGATTTCTTCCACAATTCCTGCTTTCTGGCTTTTCATGCATTCAGTATTTTTATCTAAAAGATACCGAAGTTCCTTTTTCAGTGCGTCAATCTGTTTTACTACTGCCGCTTCTTCCGTAAAGCGTGATTCCGAAAACTCCGGAAACAGGAGGTCAAGCAGATTTTCAAAAAAACGCACTGTCTTTCTGGGCGGCGGACAACTGGTAGCATTTCTGTGCGCTTGTGCAAGTTCTTTTATGAAAGCGTTAAATGTGCTCAAAATATATGGGGATCGTGATAGCCGGGTTTCAGTTTTGTAGTTATTGAACAAAGAATATAAGCAGATCAGTTCAAACCTGAATCCCCGTTTGAATGAAACCTTTTACCTCATCAAAGCTTATCTCAGAAGAAGTTCTGACAGCCTGGCCAACTCCTCTTTGGTATTATAAACATGAGGGGATATACGTATGGAATCTCCCCGCCAGGACACCAGGATTTTTTCATCATCCAAAACCTTCTTTATCTGATCTGAATCGTGCTGTTTTCCCATGCGAATGCCGAACAGATGTGCAGCCCGGTATTCATCTTTCTCAATCTGGTAGCCGGCAGCAACAAGCCTGTTTACAGAATCAGTAACGATACTTCGGCAATAATCCTGAATATTACCAACTCCCCAGGAGGTCAATTGCCTCAGGGCTGCGAGCATCATCGGCACCAGTATAAAGTTGCTGTGCTCGCCTACCTCATACCGTAGTGCACCGGGCTGATAATCTTCGCTGTAGTTTACCAGGCCGGCAAAATCTTCACTTTTATCTCTGTTAATCCAGTTTTCTTCCACAGGACGGCCTCCGTCCAGTGCCGGGCCGTAATATGCCATACCAATGCTGTAAGGGCCCAAAAGCCACTTATAACCAGCACAAACCAACGCATCAGGCTCAATTTCTTGCACATCAAATGGGAGAGCACCAACAGACTGGGTACCATCAACCACCAGCCATGCGCCAACATCGCGTGTTCGTTCACGGATCGCTTCCAGGTTAAAAAGAGTGCCATCCGCCCAGTGAACATTGCCAACAGCTACCATTTTCGTTTTTGTACTGATCGCTTCAAGGATCCGTTCATTCCAGATTTTACCACGCTGAGAAACATCATCCGGAGGTTCCGCGGTGATCAGCTCAGCTCCTCTCTCCTTGGCCAGGGTCATCCAGGGATAGACATTACTCGGAAACTGTTCACCTGCCACAACAATTTGATCACCCTTTGAAACAGGCAGGTTCCGCGCCACATTAGCCATACCATACGATACCGAAGGCACCACAACAACCCGCTCCGGCTGCTTGCTGTTGATGAGTTTTGCGAAATCCTTCCTCAGTTCATCCGTTTCTCCAAAAAACTGTTCGGGGGATATCTGCCAGGGATTTCGTTTCCTGCGGATTCCCGCAATGCCGGCCTCTTGCACTGTTTTCAGCAGGGGCGACATATAAGCGCAGTTGAGATACGTAACAGTGGGATCGAGCTGGAAAGCTGTTTTTTGGCAATACATTGATAAGAATTTATCATTTAAAAATTCCATTTGGTCTGCGATCAAAATCTCATTTTCTTTTCCCGCACAAAACTTATTATGGATAATAGTTCAAAAAATGGGATAAGTC
>SLGL01000273.1 GCA_007123785.1 Balneolaceae bacterium | reverse complement strand
TTTTAGCTTCAACGCAGCTGAGGGACAAATTTCGCCGCAAATACACTCTGCATTTTTTTATAACACAAATAACGGATTTCAAACATATATATATCAATAACATATGTGATGTTTATATAAATTACTGTGAGAAATCCGGGCTAACCCAAAGGTAAGAAGCTACAGCCAGTTAATCAGATCATTATTCAACAATATGATATCCCTTGCCGGTATCTTCAATCTCATCGAACAGATGTGCCAGGGACATCAATTTTGATTCAAAAATACCAGACTCTGAAACGGGCACACCAATATTCAGTTCTACATACTGGAAATAACTCGCATCCAGTTCAATCAAGGTGAAATCGTTTTTCAATTTGTCGATTATACCCTGTTGCGGGTAATCATAAATGATTTTAAACGTCTTAACGGGCAGAACTTTTTTTAAAACAGCGGTTTCAGCGGTGAGTTCGGCAGTGTGGCTGTAGGCATCAATCAGTCCGGCTTTTCCAAGTTTTGTGCCGCCGTAATATCTCACCACAATCAACATCACGTTGATCAGATCGTATGAACGGAGGATATTTTGAATAGGCAGCCCTGCTGTTCCTCCGGGTTCGCCATCATCACTGGAAAATTCGGTTTTGTCATGAGGGTTTAGCGCGTAAGCATAGCAGTGATGAGTGGCAGTATGATGTTCTGACCTGACTTTCTGAAGCAGTATATCTGCTTTCTGCACATCTTTGCATGGGAACAAATTTCCAAGAAATTCAGACCCTTTAACACGATAATCCGATACTGCTGTATTAGTTACGGTGTACACAAAAAAATAATTAGGCAGCAGAACATAATAAATAACAATTTAGAACTTTTCTGAATTAGACTGTTCATTTAAATATAGTGCATTTACCTTGCCTTTTACAGCAAAACCAACGAATTTACTAATCAAAGAAAGGGCTTGAAAAACAACTTTCCCTGTTATTTAAATCTACCTAATTTTACAAATAACTAACTATGCCATCGTTTACTGAAGCGCTGCAGTCGCAGGTTGGCCGAAAAATCCTTACGGGGTTGACCGGAATTTTTCTTGTATTGTTTATCATTTTTCATCTCGGGGGTAACCTGGCCATTTTGGGTGAGCCGGATGCTATGAACCGATATTCTATGTTCTTACATGATATGGGGCCGCTTCTCTGGATCGCGAGGATAGGTTTACTGGCTGTCTTTGTCATCCATGCATGGCTCGGAATTTCCATCTGGCTGAGAAAGCGAAAAGCCCGCCCCAACAATTATGCCGTTTACAGCAGTAAAGGCGGCCCAAGTAAACAGGGACTGAGTTCACGCAGTATGGCGTTTACCGGAGTGGTTCTGCTCATTTTTGTAATTTTTCATATAAATACGTTTGCTCTCGGAGAGACCCAAACCGTAATGATTGACGGACAGGAAACTCATGATATCAAGTCGCTTGTAATTGATACATTTGAAAATAGTGCACTGTATGCCTTCGGTTATGCTTTTGTCATGCTGCTCCTTGGAACACATCTTGGCCATGGTATCTGGAGTGCATTTACCTCTCTTACTCTTTCCAGCAAAAAAGCCTCTGCCGTTGTTTACACTATCGGCGTATTACTTGCTATCGTGCTTGCCGTCGGGTTTCTGTTTATACCGCTTTATATCTACTTTGGCGGTGGATGCGATGCGGCACTCATCAATTGTAATTAAAAGATTGTAAGTCAACCTATCATGAAATTAGATCCAAAGATTCCATCCGGGCCGTTAGAAGAGAAGTGGAACCGCCACAAGAATGAAATTAATCTTGTTTCCCCAAATAATAAGCGGAAACATCACATTATTGTTGTTGGAACCGGCCTTGCAGGTGCATCAGCCGCAGCAAGCCTTGCTGAACTGGGTTATAACGTGTCCGCTTTTTGTATTCAGGATTCGGGCAGAAGAGCCCACAGTATTGCCGCCCAGGGGGGAATTAATGCTGCAAAAAACTATCAGAATGATGGCGACAGTGTATGGCGCCTTTTTTATGATACGATTAAAGGCGGCGATTACAGAAGCCGGGAAGCAAACGTCTATCGCCTGGCAGAAAATTCCAACAATATTATCGATCAGGCTGTGGCACAGGGTGTGCCTTTTGGCCGTGAATATGGGGGATTGCTTGATAACCGCTCGTTCGGCGGAGCACAGGTATCACGCACTTTTTACTCACGCGGGCAAACCGGTCAGCAGTTGCTTCTCGGGGCTTATCAGGCTATGATGAAAGAGGTTCATTCCGGAAAAATCAAATACTTCCCGCGCCACGAAATGCTGGATCTTGTGGTTGTGGACGGTAAAGCAAGAGGAATCATTTCCCGTGATCTGGTTAGCGGTGAAGTGATGAAATTCCAGGCCGATGCGGTAGTTCTCTGTACCGGCGGCTACGGTAACGTTTTTTACCTCTCTACCAATGCAAAAAATTCGAATGTAACAGCAGCATGGCGCTGCCATAAACGGGGAGCGGCCTTTGCCAATCCCTGCTTCGTCCAAATTCACCCTACATGTATTCCGGTATCGGGCGATTACCAGTCAAAACTTACACTGATGAGTGAAAGCTTAAGAAACGACGGTCGCGTTTGGGTACCTAAAAAGAAGGGTGACAAACGCCCGCCCAACGAAATCCCGGAAGATGAGCGCTACTACTATCTCGAAGAACGATACCCGAGTTTTGGCAACCTGGTCCCCCGGGATGTTGCATCGAGAAATGCTAAAATGGTTACTGATGACGGAATGGGCGTGGGAAGTTCCGGCCTGGCCGTTTATCTCGATTTCCGGGATGCCATCAAGCGCGATGGCGAGGATGTGATCCGCGCCAAATATGGCAACTTGTTTGATATGTACCAGAATATCACCGACGAAAATCCTTACAAAACTCCGATGAGAATTTTCCCCGCTGTGCATTACACAATGGGAGGCCTCTGGGTAGACTATAATCTCATGAGCAATATCCCCGGCCTGTTTGTGGCAGGAGAAGCCAACTTTTCTGACCACGGTGCCAATCGTCTCGGTGCCAGTGCACTCATGCAGGGCCTCTCCGATGGCTATTTCATCGTTCCTTACACCATCGGTGATTATCTTGCCGGAAACGATGTTCCAAAAATTTCCACTGATCATGATGCCTTTAAAGAAGCCGAATCCACCGCATCGGGTCAGCTCGATAAGCTCCTTGCCGTAAAAGGGGATAAAACCATTATTGAATTCCACAGAGAATTGGGTAAAATTATGTGGGATAAAGTTGGAATTTCCCGAAGCAAAGAAGGACTTGAATCTGCGGTCGAAGAGATTCGTAACCTCCGGGATGAGTTCTGGCAAAATGTTCGTGTTCCAGGCGAGAAAAATTACTACAACAAATACCTTGAATTTGCCGCCCGTGTAGCTGACTATTTTGAACTCGCCGAACTGATGGCACTTGATGCACTTGACCGAAACGAATCTTGCGGATGCCACCTTCGAGATGAGTATCAGACCGAAGAAGGCGAAGCCATCAGGAATGATAAAGATTATTCGTATGTCTCGGCCTGGGAGTATCTTGGAGTCAACGGCAAACTGGAAACCAAACTTCATAAAGAACCCCTCGAATTCGAGTTTGTGGAACTGAAGCAACGAAGTTATAAGTAAGGTTCAAATGGCTCCGGCAAAAAATATTAAAACTTAAGAAAGCAGCGAGTTTGAATTTATGAGTACAATGACAATTAACCTGAAAATCTGGCGGCAAAAAAACAGCAATGATCCCGGCCATTTCGAAGATTATAAACTTGACGATGTAAATGAGCACATGTCGTTCCTTGAAATGCTGGATGTTCTGAATGAAAATCTCATAAAAGAAGGAACTGATCCTGTAGAGTTCGATTACGACTGCCGCGAGGGCATCTGCGGTTCCTGTAATTTGGTAATAAACGGACGTGCACACGGCCCCAAACACATGACAGCCGTTTGCCAGCTCCACATGAGGGAATACAACAACGGAGACACCATCGTTATTGAGCCTCCCCGTGCGGCTGCATTTCCGGTCATTAAAGATTTAGTTGTAGACCGCTCTGCCTTCGACCGTATTATCGAAGCCGGGGGATATGTCTCTGTAAAAACCGGTGCTGCCCCTGAAGCGAATCTCATACCCGTTCCGCAGGATACGTCCAATATAGCTTTCGACTATGCCACCTGTATCGGGTGCGGAGCATGTGTGGCAGCCTGCCCTAACTCATCAGCATCCCTCTTTACGGGAGCAAAAATAGCACATCTGAACAGCTTGCCTCAGGGCCAGCCCGAACGTGATAAGCGTACCATTGCCATGGTGAATCAGATGGAAAAAGAAGGATTTGGCGATTGCTCCAACTTTGCAGAGTGTGAAGCAGTTTGCCCGGTGGGAATCAGCATCGCTTCCATTGCAGAAATGCGTAAAGATTATGTCAAAGCCATTTTTTAACGGTCTTAAAAACCCGATAAAATGATTTTAATATTTTTAAAAAGCCTTGTTGCGATTTTCGTAAACAGGGCTTTTTTATGATCAGTACAAAAATTAAAAGAGGTTTCAGAAATTTTTATCCCACAAAATTGACTTTGATTTAGACACCAACAGGTTAAGTTGTAAAAAGGATAGCTGATAAAACAAAATCATCTCCAATTAAAACACATAATTTTTATTCGAACGTAAAGAAATAAGGAAATGAAAATAAAGAAAATTACTCTTGCGGCACTCTTTTTTAGCTTCGGAATAACAACAAATCTGTATTCTCAGGAATTTCAGTTGGGCATTGATTTTGATCTGGGGGTTCCTCAAAATGAGTTCAGTGATCAGCTCGACCGGTTAGGCGTTGGTGTCGGTCTAACTGCCGGCTATCTCATTCCAAACACTCCTGTTATGCTCGGGCTCGACTTTGGCTTCATGAATTTTGGAAAAGATGTACGTGAGGCACCCTGGAGCACCACTATACCTGATGTCACCGTAGAGGTTGAAAATCGCTATAATCTTGTTCAGGGAAATCTGATGCTGCGGTTAACAGCTCCTTCAGGAACAATAAGGCCTTTTGCAGAAGGATTGTTTGGGTTTAACTATCTCTTTACGGAAACTGTCATCCAGGAGCGCCGAACCACATCAGATGAAATAGTCAGGGACACTAATTTCGACGATTTTGCCCTCAGTTACGGTTTTGGGGCCGGGATTCAGTTTAGAATTTATCAAGACCGCGGAGATCGAAATCAAAATGGTGAAATGTCTCCGGGTGCTGTTTACCTGAACCTGGCAAGCCGGTATATGCTTGGCAATGAAGCGGAATATCTTCAGCAGGGCTCCATCGAAATTGAAAACGGACAAGTACACTATGATGTAAGTGAATCCACGACCGATCTGCTTTATTTTAAGCTGGGTATTGTTGTTTCATTTTAATGCCACTGTTATGAAGGGCTCTATGCCAGCTATATTGGTTCAAAATAAGGTTATTATTTTCATCTCTTTCAACTCATCTGTTTTGGTGGTAAATAGGAGGTGAACGAATCGATAACATCACCCATGAAAAAACCGACACTCCATCAGGCAGAAACAGCCCTGAAAAAATATTGGGGATATGATTCGTTTCGGCAAGGGCAGCAAGAAGCTATAGAAGCTGTCCTTGATGGCAGTGACACTTTGGTGCTTTTCCCCACGGGTGGGGGGAAATCGCTCTGTTATCAGGTACCTGGGGTATTGTTTGAAGGTCTTACCGTGGTGGTTTCCCCGCTTATTGCACTGATGCAGGACCAGGTCGACCAGCTCAACAAACTCGGCATCCGTTCCACTTTCATCAACAGTACTATCCCGCACTTTGAAGTGGAACAGCGTCTTGTGAATGCCCGCAACGGAATGTATAAACTCATCTACATCGCCCCTGAACGACTTAAGACCGATCTCTGGAAAGCCGAACAGCCCCGGCTCAATATCAACCTGATTGCCGTTGACGAAGCGCACTGTATTTCGGAATGGGGACATGATTTCCGGCCGGCCTACCGACGAATCCGTGAAGAGTTTGATGATATTAACAAAAATGTTCGATGGATTGCTCTTACAGCCACTGCTACACCTGAAGTAAAAAAAGACCTTTTAAATGTTCTCGGTTTTTCAGAACCCATGATTGTGACCAGCGGGTTCAAGCGTGAAAACCTGCACTGGTGGGTTACTCATACCGAAAGAAAACAACACATGCTGAACAAAGCTGTAAAATGGGCATCGGCAATGGGAAGCGGTATCATCTACTCCCCTACCCGAAAAGATTGCGAACAGCTTGCACGCAGATATTCTGATTCCGGTATCCCGACAAAACCTTACCATGCAGGCATGAGCAATGAGAAGAGAAAAAAGGTGCAGAATGGCTGGCTGGACGGCAGTTTCCCTCTTGTAGCGTCAACGAATGCATTTGGAATGGGCATTGATAAGCCTGATTGCCGATTCGTAATTCATCACACTATGCCCTTTTCGCTTGAAGCGTATTATCAGGAAGCAGGAAGGGCCGGAAGAGACGGCAAAGTAAGCTATCCCCTTTTGCTGGTAAAACCCGGTGATGCCGAAATCCTCAAAAAAAGAATTCTTCAGTCATATCCAGATTATGCGATACTCCGGAATGTCTATGATGCACTCTGCGATGAACTGGATCTTGCAGTGGGCAGCACACACGAAAAACCTGAAGCCGTTGCGATCGATAACATTGCCCGAAGGATTAAGATGCGTTCAACAAATGTGGCTACTGCATTGAATCTGCTGCAGCGGCTTGAAATTATTCACCAGGCCGACCTGCGTGAACCGAGAGTTGGCATTCACTTTGTCGTTTCGAATGATTATCTCATCGATTTTATCGACAATACCGAACCCGAAAAAGGAGAATTTCTGGATCTGCTTTACCGTCAGTTCGGACCGCAGTCGACCCGCGATTTTTATTACCTTGATGAATCGATTCTACTTGAAAAACTCAAGATCACCTCGAATCAGCTTCGAAAAGCTTTGAAACTCTTTTCAACACAGGATCAGTTGCTGAATTTTGAATGGGAAGCCGATGCAAAACTCGTGCATATCACCGAAGCACGGTCAAAAAAATTACAAATCGATCATCATCAGGCCTATCACTACAAGGAGATTCTGCTGAAAAAGCTGGATTACATGAACCAATACGCGAACACAAAAAGCTGTCGCGAACTATTTCTGAGGCGCTATTTTGGAGAAGACACCAGAGAATCATGTGGCAATTGCGACAACTGTAAAAAGCGGGAAAGAAATGTTATTGTGATAGAAAAAGATGCTGACACGATTAGGGCATTTTTAAAAAAAGAATCCAGAACTCTGAAAAGTCTTGCCCAGCACACCGGCTGGAGTAAAAAGAAACTGAAAAAAGTGATGAATATTTTGGTCAGGGAGGGTGTGGTGGTGAGTGATGATACCGAACAGCACTCTTACCGGTTGAGAATCCGTTGACGCAGTGTATCAACAGGAGTTTGCTGAGTGTTTCGATATTCGGTTTCTGCCTCTGAAATTTTGTCCCGCTCTCTCTGCAGTAACTGGTTAATGGCATTTACACGTTGGATTTGAGCATCCAGATCGGTTTCATAATATTCATGCGAAACCCGGAACTGTTCTGAAGTAACACCATAATGCTCATACACAAGATCGCGCAAGTCCGCGTGAGTTCGATTCTTCAGAACGGTTGAATCGAGCTGATTTATAATTGCAAATTCTACAAACATCCGCTTGTAAGTATCTTCATCTACAAGTTTTTCGGGCTTTTGTTCTGAGCAGCCAGCGGTGATCAGCAGAATAAAAGCAGAAAATAAAAAAAAAAATCTCATCATTCATCAGGGTTTTTTGGATTTAACGGTCTCAGAGCGATTTCATTGACCAGAAAATTGTCGGGGGTTTCCAGAAGGTGAATCATTGTATCGGCCACATCAAGTGGTTGAAGCATATTAGAGTGAGTGTCCGTCCCGGTCTGATCGAAAAAGTGAGTAGCAATAGAACCGGGAAACATGGTGGTCACTTTAATTTTATCGAAACGTAACTCTTTAAAAAGAGCCTCGCTGAATCCCCTCAACCCAAATTTTGTGGCGTTATATCCTGAAATCTGTGGATTACCAAGTAAACCGGCTACCGATGCAATATTGATGATATGGCAATGATCCGGGTTGCCTTTCATCAGCGGTACAATTTCCCGGGTGAGGTAAAATACACCATTCAAATTAGTGTTCATCATGGTGTTCCAGTCATCTACGCCAAGATCTTCCACATTACCAAAGATTCCAAGCCCGGCGTTGTTAATGAGAATATCCGGCAGATGATCTTCAGAAAACTGACTTTTCACCCAATCTTGAATATCATCGTAACGGCTTACGTCCATCTGCACCGGAATAAACCGATCACCCAGCTTCTCTTTAACTTCATTGAGATGGTTGAGCCTGCGTGCAAGTCCGTAAACCAATGCCCCTTTTTCGATTAGTTTTTGGCTGAATGCGATACCTATCCCGCTGCTTGCGCCCGTTACAATTGCTATTTTATCCTGTAAATTCATAAAGTGTCCTTCTTTTCTTTTACCTTTTCCAATGGGTGATGAAATCAGATCGTTCATTCATAAACTACACAAATGAAGCCAATTTATCTCGATATCGGAAACAGTTCTTTCAAACTGGCAGAATACCAAAATGGAAATTGGACGATTCTCTGTAAAGAGCCAGTAAACCGGCCAGACAGGGTGCGTGATTTTTTAAAAATAAAAGGTGTGAACCGTGAACTGGTTATTTCATCCGTCCGGAAAGAAGTTGAAACAAAGCTGACTGAGAGTATCTCTGATATTAATATTTTCTCGCTGCAAGTGAACCAGGTACCTTCCAAACTCCTCAATTACAACACTCCCGAAACACTGGGTATAGACCGCTTTTTATCCTGCTTCGGAGCTGCATCACTTTCCGAAAAACCAGTGGTTGTGATTGATGCGGGCAGCGCCTGTACGATTGATTTTATGACAGCAGACCGGGTTTTTCACGGGGGCGTTATTATGCCCGGCCTCCACATTTTTAAAAAGGTGATGGCTGATGCACTTCCCGAACTGCCTGAAGTTCATGAGAGTCTGCCAGTAAACTGGCCCGGAAAATCTACGAACGAGTGCATTCGCTGGGGACTTTACGGCGGATATGCATCAGCGGTTGAAACCTTTATCAGGAAACATCAGACTGGTAAAAATGCAACCGAAATTTTTATTACGGGGGGCGATTCGCTATTACTGATAAAACTGCTGAATGGAAGAATAGAGCTCAAACACCGTGAATATCTGCTTTTTGAAGGGATGCGAGAGTTTTATAGGTTTAATCATGCGAATTTATAATCTATGGCTTTGAATTTCGCTTACGTTTTTTAAATTCTGACAGTTCCGCACCATAAACTAAATCCTGCCAATCCTTTATATTTTTATAAAAT
>SLGL01000020.1 GCA_007123785.1 Balneolaceae bacterium | reverse complement strand
ACTGAGCTACCGAGGAATAAATCAGTAAATTGTATTAATCAATAAGTTTCATGTAGGGAGCTGTGCAAGAACCAGCGTCCCGACCGCTGTCGGGATAACAGCCGATTGCTCTGCCACTGAGGATTAACTCTCAGTCCGACAGTCTGATTTTCATCAGAAGTACCCAAGATAAGGGGAGTGGGAGTTTTAAGTCAAGTAGAAAACTGAAATTTATTGAATAAATTTTGAATTAATCTGTTTTGAACAAAGTTAAATTTAGAAAAAATGTACTCATAACTCAGTGAAAAAAATCGTATTTTTAAGGCTGTCCATTTTTTAGAATTATTAATTTTTAAAGATAGTTTGTCCGGCAGCGGGTAAACGCTATTTACATTTATGACACAACAAATCAGAAATATAGCCATCATCGCTCACGTAGATCACGGCAAAACCACGCTTGTAGATCAAATGCTTAGGCAGAGCGGAACATTCAGAGAGAATCAGCAGGTAGTCGAGCGTGTGATGGATTCAGGAGATCTGGAAAAAGAGAAGGGAATCACAATCAGTTCCAAAAATACAGCAGTTCTCTGGAATGGAACAAAAATCAATATAGTGGATACCCCCGGTCATGCCGACTTTGGAGGTGAAGTGGAGCGGATTTTGAAAATGGTAAACGGTGTAATTTTGCTGGTAGATGCTGCCGAAGGACCGTTGCCGCAAACCAAATTTGTACTCCGGAAGTCCCTCGATCTCGGTTATCGTCCTATTGTACTCATTAATAAAATAGACCGAAAAGATGCCCGCCCCGATGCAGTTCTGAACGAGATTTTCGATCTGTTTGTCTCGCTTGATGCAGAAGATGATCAGCTTGATTTTCCAGTGCTATATGCTATCGGAATTGATGGGATCGCGAAAGAAGAGCTGGATGATGAAGGCGAAGACCTTGTGCCGCTTTTTAATAAAATAATTGAACATATACCAGCACCAGAGCAGGTATCAGAGGCTCCTTTCAAAATGCTGGTGAGTAGTGTGGACTGGAACGACTATGTGGGGCGAATTGCCATCGGTCGTGTGGAACAGGGGGTCATTAAAACCAACCAGGAAATTTTACTTTTGAACCGTAAAGGAGACCAAAAGGCCAAGGCAAAAGCCACCAAACTTTTTACATTTAACGGATTGAATCGTGAACCTGTAGACGAAGTCCATGCAGGAGATATTTTTGCTATTGCCGGTTATGATGCCGTGGAGATTGGCGATACACTAACCGATAGTTCCGATCCTGTTTCTATCGATTACTACGACATCGATCAGCCAACAATGGCGATGTATTTTCGCGTAAACAACTCACCATTTGCTGGCCGTGAGGGTGAGTATGTGACATCAAATATGATTAAAGACCGGCTAAATAAAGAGATTCGTACCAATGTTTCAATCCACGTAGAGCAGACCGAAAACCCCGATGTATTTCGTGTTTCGGGCCGGGGAGAACTGCAGCTTGCTATTTTAACTGAAACAATGCGCCGGGAAGGCTATGAGTTTGCGGTTTCACGTCCGGAGGTTCTCTACCGGGATGTTGATGGAGAACTGCACGAGCCTTTTGAAGAGGTTGTAATTGATGTACACACCGATTACAGTAACAAGGTGATAGATAACCTGCAAAAACGCCGCGGGATTATGACCTCGATGGTTCAGGAAGGAGAGAACAACCGAATTGAATTTAAAGTGCCCTCGCGCGGTTTAATCGGGTTCAGGGGTGAAATGCTTACCGAAACGCGTGGTACCGGAATTATGCATCAGCAGTTTTTTGCGTATGAGCCATTTGCTGGAGAGATTCCCGGCCGAACCCGGGGAGCTCTGATTTCACTTGAGCAGGGAGATGTTACTTCCTATGCTCTTGAAGGGCTTCAGGATCGTGGTCAGTTCATTGTTGAGCCGGGTGACCCCGTTTATTCGGGTCAGGTGGTTGGAATCAACAATCGTTCTGATGACCTTGTTGTAAATGTGGTGAAAAAGAAAAATCTGACCAATCATCGAGCCACTCAATCGGCCGATGCAGTTAGAATTTCACAGGCTAAAAAAATGAGCCTGGAACAGAGCATCGAATTTATCGACCGGGACGAACTGCTTGAAGTCACCCCTAAAAGCTTGCGGATCCGTAAACTCTATCTGGATCATAACGACCGGAAACGGGCAGAGAAGAAAAAGGAAATGGTTTAGAATTTCAGGGCATCACAGGAATTGATTGCCAGATTTTGCTGTTAAGAAAGAGATGAAAAATTTTAACAGCAAGCGTGTTTTTAATCGATATTCAAGTGATCCCAATCCCGAAGGGGATTATGTACTGTACTGGATGCAGATCAACCGCAGGTTTCAGTATAATTTTGCACTGGAATATGCGGTGGCATGGGCTAACAAACTGAACAAACCTCTCCTTATCTTTGAGGCGTTTTCCTGTGATTATCCCTGGGCAACCGCCCGATCGCACATGTTTATGATGCAGGGGATGAAAGAGCATCTCGATTACGCCGAACAGCAAGATCTTAACTACCTCTCCTTTGTTGAGAAAAAACCGGGACAATATGATCAGCTCCTCAGAAGACTTGCCCGGGATGCTTCAGTACTCATTACCGATGAATATCCCGTTTTCATCATGAAAGAGCGGAATGAATACTACCCGGACCAGTTCAAAATTCCATACATTTCAGTTGACAGCAACGGCTTGATCCCTCTTGGCCTTACGGAAAAAGATCCCTATAGCGCCTATTTTTTCCGGAAGATTATGCAGAAACATTTTGTAGAGGCTTATACCAATCCTCCACAGAAAAATCCGCTTTCTCTGTTAAATAACAGAAAACTCTCTGAGCTTCCGTCCTCTTTTTTTGAGGGTCTGCCCGATTCAAATAAAGTGTTTAATGCAATTCCGGAGTTTATTGAAGAACTAAACATCAATCATAACGTAAAACCTGTTGAGTGGCATGGCAGCAGGCAGGCAGCGCTGGGCATGCTTGGGCAGTTCATCAAAAACGGACTTTTAGAATATGATGAAAAACGAAACGATCCTGATGAAAAGAAAACCAGTAATTTGAGTCCCTGGCTCCATTTTGGAAAAATATCTGCATACGAAATTGTAAAAGCTGTTTTTCAGCATCAGCCAGAGAAATGGGACCTCGACAAGGTTACCTACAACAACGGATCAACAGGTGGATTTTTTAATGGGAACCCAAATATCGACAGCTTTTTGGACGAAATTATTACCTGGCGGGAAGTCGGTTTTCATTTTGCACACCATAGAGAAGACTATGATCAATTCGAAAGTTTGCCCGACTGGGCACTTAAAACCCTGAAAGAACATCAAAAAGACCCCAGAGAATGGGAGTATAGCTATGAACAGCTTGAACAGTCTCAAACGCATGATGAAGTCTGGAATGCGGCACAGACACAACTCAGGAAAGAGGGAATCATCCACAATTATCTGAGAATGTTATGGGGTAAAAAAGTTATTGAGTGGACTCCAGACCCAAATACAGCCCTCAAATATCTTATCAATCTCAATAATACCTGGGCTATTGACGGGAGAGACCCAAACAGCTATTCCGGTATTTTCTGGTGCTTCGGGAGATTTGACCGGGCATGGCAAGAACGCCCCATCCTTGGGAAAATACGATACATGACAAGCCATAACACAAAGAAAAAAGTTAAACTAAAACAATACCTTAATCAATTTGGACAGCAAAAATCTCTTCTTTAAAATATCGTTAAATTCCTCGATAAATATAAATTATCGTCAAATTAGACGATAATTTGAAAATATCGATGAAAATACCGATATTAAAATATGGAAGGAACCATTACAGGAGATATCGTACGTTCGCAGGCAGTGGAAAAGCCCGAGATATGGCTTAATCCATTAAAAGAGCTGTTTCAAAAAGTTGGAGAGCAACCAGCTGATTGGGAAATATACAGAGGAGACAGTTTCCAGTTATATACAGCACCCGAAAAATTACTGCGCATATCCATTTTGATAAAAGCGATAATAAAAAAATTAAACTTTAAAGAACTGGATGTCCGCATTGCCATGGGAATAGGAAAAATAGATTTCAGATCCAGTTTTGTAAGCGAATCCGCAGGAGAAGCATTTGTTTATTCCGGGCAATTGTTAGATCAGCTAAAAGAAGACAAAATTCATCTCGGTATCAAATCTCCCTGGACCAACCTGGATAATGAACTCAACATGATGTTTAAACTTGCCCTCATAATAATGAACTCCTGGACTGCAAATTCCGCTGAAGTTGCCGAGATATTATTTAAGGAATCAGGTATAACACAGGTAGAGATTGCCAAAAAATTAGGCATCGCTCAATCTTCAGTAAACGACCGGATAAAAAGAGGCCATATATACGAAATTATAGAATTAGAACAATACTACAGGGATAGAATACAGTCACAAATCAAGCCAATCATAACCTACTGAACATGATTCTTCTGAAGTTGATTATTGCGCATCTCATCGGTGATTTTTTTCTGCAATCACGCAAATCGATTGATGACAAGGAGAAAAAAACATGGAAATCACACTATCTGCTTTTCCATGTTTTGATTCACTTTATATTGATACTGATCTTGCTTTGGGATATATCGTACTGGCCGGTTGCGATTCTGATTGCAGTAACACACTATCTGATTGACGGAATAAAACTTACCTTTCAAACAGAAATAACACGTCAAGTGTGGTTTTGGATTGATCAAGCTGCGCATTTTGGTGTTTTGATTGCTGTTTGGGTTATTTTTTGGAATGGATTTACAACTCCTGAGCTAAGTGAAGAATTTTGGATACTACTAACCGGTATTCTGATTTTAACACATCCTACCTCTATAGTAATGCAAATGCTGATGCAAAGGTGGAGCGAACAAATTGAAACGGATAATTCCGGCTCACTGGAAGGAGCCGGTAAGTATATCGGTATACTGGAACGGCTTTTCGTCTATCTTTCTATTATTTCAGGGAATCCACAAGCGGTGGGATTTTTGCTTGCAGCTAAATCTGTTTTCCGGTTTGGTGATCTGACTCGTGCCAAAGATCGAAAGCTAACAGAATATATTTTAATAGGAACCCTTTTGAGCTTTTTAATAGCGATTGTAACCGGTGTTCTTACGGTACGTTTTTTGATGTGACAGAAAGCTGAAATTGATTTTAAAAAAGAGTAAACTTATAATTTTCGAATGATTTCGGTAACAAGCCTTGCAAAATCTTCCTTGCGAGATTCGGCGGTTTCTTTCACTTCAGAGTGATCCAGTTTGCTTTTTGAAATATCTGCGGCCATATTGGTAACCATAGAAATTGCCGCAGCAGGAATTTGCAGTCTGGAAGCTTCAATCAGTTCGGGGACAGTACTCATGCCCACCACATCTGCTCCCAATATCCGGAAAGCACGAATTTCTGCTTTAGATTCATAATTGGGGCCTTTTGCATAGAGATAGGTACCGCGTTGTATATCGAGTCCGATAATTGCAGCTATTTTTCGAACTTTTTCGGCCGTTTCGGTATGGAAATAAGGAAAAGGAAGAACGGCAGGGCCGGAAGAAACTTTGTGGAACAGACGGATTACATCGTCAATAACCATCAAATCACCTACATTGAACCGTGTATTAATAGCTCCGGCAGCATTTGATATAATGAGTTTGTTTGCATTAAATGCTTTGGCTGTATATGCGGGCAGTGCCGTTCTGGAATATTCATAGCCTTCATAATGGTGAAAACGACCCGAAAAGGCGATAATCGTTCTGTTTGCCACAGTTCCACAGAACAATTCACCCGAATGTCCCTGTACAGATGTTTCAGAGAAATGGGGAATTTCGTGGTAAGGAACCATCAGTGGTTGTTCGATAAGCGTAGAGAAATCACCCAAACCAGACCCCAAAATAACTACAGATTCCACCTGCTCAGGAAAACCCTGCCCGATTAAATATTCTTTTATTTGTGAAATATATCCGGGCAGTTGATTCATGAAAGGGTCTTAACAGTGTATCCCTTTTTCGGATTATGATCAATGAGTTTAAACATAGGATAATCGGTTTCATGATAAGCCAGAAGTGTATACTTTTCTTTGCAGGCCACCTCTTTAAGCTCTTCACGTGCGATCATACTTTGTTTGGGATCAAAGTCGAATTTAGCGGCAAAATTTCGGTTGATGGAGATACGGCGTCCGATCACATCACCGGCCATAATGAACTTCTGTTCTCCGTTTTCATAGAATAGGGCCTGATGAAATTCGGTATGTCCACCGATGGTTTTAGAGCGAACGTGTTTAATGGGTGACGATTTCTCTCCCAAAAATTCGATGGAAGCTTTAGAGTCTACAAAATTGAAAAAATCCTGTGTATCTTCATCTTCTTTTTCAATTGAGCTGTATAGTTTTTTCCAGCCTCCTTCGGATACCCAGACAGTAGAATCGGGGAATGTGAGTTCCCAATAACCATTGTCGCGATGGGCGAGACCTGCAAAATGGTCGAAATGAAGATGACTGACAAATATATCGGAAATCTCATAGTCTGAAACGGAATGTTCAGCCAAATTATCTAAAAGGGTTTTAATTGACGTATCACTGCCGAAAAGTTCGCCAATTCCTGCATCAAACAGAATATTACGGTTTTCTTCTTGAATCAAAAAGGGGTGGATGGAGAGTTTCAGAGCACCTTTTTCAGGAGAATCTTCTTTTCTGATGCGTTTGAATTTTTTGTCGGTTCCTACCGAAAAGGTTCCTTCATAGAGTGGGGAAACCTCAGCTTTTTTTTCCATTTCAGTTCAGCAGGCGTCTATTTTTTCTTTTTATTTTCAAATTTTTCATACGCTTCGATGATGTCGCGGACAAGCTTGTGCCGGACTACATCTCTTTGGTCCAGATATACGAACGAAATTCCATTGATATTCTGTAGAATATTCTGAATGGAAATTAATCCAGATTGCTGTTTTTGAGGGAGGTCGGTCTGGGTGATGTCCCCGGTAATGATTGCCCTGCTGTTGAACCCGATACGGGTTAAAAACATTTTCATCTGTATATTAGTGGCGTTTTGGGCCTCATCCAAAATTACAAATGCGTTGTTCAGCGTACGTCCCCTCATATAAGCCAGCGGTGCAATTTCGATGATATTTTTGGTAAGCTGAAATTCGAGCTTATCGAACTCGATCATCTCTTCCAGTGCGTCATAAAGAGGACGGAGGTATGGGTCAATTTTTTCTTTGAGATCACCGGGTAAAAAGCCGAGATTTTCTCCGGCTTCGACAGCCGGCCGGGCAAGAATTATTTTTTTAACCTTTCTCTCTTTAAGAGCTTTTACAGCAAGTGCCACTGAAGTGTACGTTTTTCCGGTACCTGCAGGCCCAATGGCGAAAAGTATATCGTTATTTTCCGATGCCCTCACGATATTGCGCTGACCAGGAGTCTTGGCTGAGATCGCCTCCCCGTTGTGTGTGTGAAGGATAATATCTCCTGTATCCTGATGAAACAGAGGTTCGCTGATATCAGAGGGGCTACCTTCCATTTTATTTTCAAGAGCCAGGAGTGTTCTTACATCACTGGAGTGAATCTGATTCTTTTTACCCGCAATCCGAATCATTTCCCTGATGATATCTTTGATCACTTTTACTTCGTAACCGGGGCCTAAAATTTTTACACGGTTTCCCCGTGCTGTAATCTTTGTGGATGGAAACGCCCTGTCGAGCTGCTGAAGGTGTTCATCTCCAAAGCCCAGTATCACAACCGGGTCGATTTCATCAATAAAGATAGTTTCTTCTGAAAGATTGTCGGAAGTTTCGATAGATGTACTAATATGATTTAATTATTGAATGATAAAATACAGAAAATTCGTGAAGATGGAATTAAACAACATTCCCGGATGCCGCAAGTGCTTTCTTTCGAAGTTGATTGATACGCTGCGGAATATCATCGGCTTTGAATACACTGCTGCCTGCTACAAGGATATCCGTACCGGCAGATACAAGCTGACTGATATTGTTTAATCCAACTCCTCCGTCAACTTCTATAAGGAAATTCAGGTTCAAATCATTTCGGATTTGTCTGAGCTCTCTTATTTTGCTGATGCTCCCTTCAATGAAAGACTGTCCGCCAAAGCCGGGATTCACACTCATTACAAGAGCGAGATCTGCATCCGGTAATATGGGCTTGAGAAGTTCTGCGGGAGTGGCAGGATTGATAACGACGCCGGTCATACATCCGTGAAGGCGAATATTCTGAATGGTACGGTGAAGGTGAGGACAGGCTTCATAGTGAACCGAAATGAGATCGGCTCCCGCATCCGCAAAATCTTCTATATATTGATCGGGATTTTCGATCATCAGGTGAACATCCAGGAACGCATCCGGTGCAATTTTGCGAACGGTTTGAACGATTCCCGACCCGTAACTGATATTGGGAACAAAATGTCCATCCATAATATCACAGTGAATCCATTGAATACCCGCCTGGGTACACTGCCCGATTTCTTCCCCGAGCTTTGAAAAGTCTGCGGCAAGGATTGAAGGAGCTAAAACAGGAAGGTCAAAATTCATTCGTTATCGTTTTGGGGTTGGTCTTGGTTGTCGGGTTCAACTTGTTCGATAGTTGTAGTATCATCAATAATAGCTCCTTCTTCAATTTCTTCTCTCGCATCAAATCGTTCGGAAACGATCAGGAAAAGTGATTCACCTTCTGTGAGTTCATCTTCATTAGGAGAGAAAGCGATCACTGTGTTGGGAGAGTGTTCCTGACTTGGCTGAAAACGAATTTCGCCCACCCTCAAACCGGCACGATTAATCGCCTGTTGAGCCTGAGAGAGGCTCATACCTTCTACATCGGGTACACTCACCATCCGTGAACCAAGACCGTCGCTAATGGCAAGATTAACAACCGTACCTCTTGCTACAGTATCACCGGGAGCCGCAGATTGGCGAAGTACCGTGTTTCTAAACCGGGATGATTCATAACTTCGCGTTCCCACCACAAGACCGTGATTTTCGAGCTGCAGTTCAGCATTGCGAAGGTGCATACTCACCACATTGGGAACTACCGTCATGGGTGTCGTGTCTGTATTTACAGTGAGATACACTTTTCGATTGGGTTTTACGATTTGACGTGGTGCCGGTGCCTGGTCGATGATATAATTGGCTGGATACGCCGAGTGTGCTCTACGGTCAAGAATTTCGTGACGTAGGTCATATCGTTCAAGAAGGGATTCAGCTTCCTCGAGAGAAAGTTTGGTTACATCAGGTACGGTCACGCCCCGGTTGTAATTGGTATAATTTGGCATAATCACAAGATCCATCAACAGTGCGAATAAAATGCCTGCTGTGAGAATACCACCCAAAGAGAGGTAAAATACTTTACTTTTAAATAATGCTTTGATTTTGTCCATTGATATATTCAGTATTGAGAAACGGTTTAAACCGGTTATTTCACCAAGAGTTTTTTTTATGGAGATCCTAATTTTGAATCATGAAGTATGATAAATCAGTATGATACATTTCGTTTAGAAAAATT
>SLGL01000050.1 GCA_007123785.1 Balneolaceae bacterium | reverse complement strand
TGATTTCTGGGCGAGGCCTTGGCCATACCGGCGGCACACTCGACAAACTGGAATCGATTCCTGGTTTTACGGTGGATATAACTCTGGATCGTTATAAAGAGATTATCCGGCGACACAACCTCGTTCTGGCGGGTCAAACTGAAGAGATCGCCCCGGCAGACAAACGCCTCTACGCTCTTCGTGATGTAACGGCCACAGTGGAATCGATCCCCCTGATTGCTGGAAGTATCATGAGTAAAAAGCTGGCTGAGGGAATTGACGCTCTCGTGCTCGATGTAAAATTCGGGTCGGGAGCTTTTATGAAAAATCATTCCGATGCGATGAAACTGGCCGAAACGCTTGTGGGTATCGGCGAAGAGTTCGGGAAAGAAACCATTGCTTACCTGACCAGCATGGAGCAGCCTCTGGGCTATGCCGTGGGCAACTGGCTGGAAGTTAAAGAAAGCATCGAATCGCTGAATGGAAACGGCCCGGATGATGTGATGGAGATTACTTATCTGCTGGCAGGAACCATGATTTATCTGGGTAACAAAGCAGCTTCGGTAAAAGAAGGTATCGAAAAGAGCCGGAAGGCTGTTCAGGACGGATCAGCCCTGCAGAAATGGATAGATATTGTGGAAGAACATGGAGGCGATACAGACGTTATCATTGATCCTGATTCTTATCGAAGTGCGCAGTTTGTGGAACCGGTGAAGGCCGAAGCGCCAGGCACCATCACCAAAATGGAAGCATTTGCAATGGGTATGGTTTCTGTGGAACTGGGAGCCGGACGAAAGGCCAAAGAAGATGATGTGGACCCGGCTGCCGGTTTTATGCTTTATAAAAAAATCGGTGACTCTGTGAAAGCCGGTGAAACATTTGCCGAACTTCATACGAACAAGAAAGATGTAATGAAAGCAGCAAAGGAAGGCATGAAGCGTGCAATAACAATAGAAAACCGAAATGTAAAACCTCTGAAAATGATCACACACCGGGTAGATAAAGACGGAATTCACGAATATCCGGGTTAAACCCACATTCTCGGAAAAAAAATATGAGAAACTCTATCCATGTTATTGTTAGTGTTTTAGCCTGCGTTTTCTGTGATAGCATCAAAAATAGAGTATCATATTCTGCGAAATACGGGTTAAACCATTGCGAAAAACCCTAAAACCATTAACTTTGTCTAAGGCATTATAAATCAGGGCATTAATTTAATCAATCAACAATACTATGTTTAAACGTTTTATCAGAGCTATTAAATCGATGTTTGGAGGAATGGTCAGTTCTATAGAAGATCCCAAACTGATTCTTGAACAGAATATCCGTGAGCTGAACGATCAGATTCCGCAAATGAATGAAAATATCGCAACGGTGAAAGCCAACGCCGTGATGTTGCGGAAAGAAGTGGAGCGAAATGATAAGAAAATCCAGGAAATAACTTCTAAAATTAAAGCAGCCATCAATGCCGACCGGGATGACCTTGCTCAAGGCTACGCTCTTCAGCTTGAGAAAGTAAAGGAAAGCCTGGAGCAATCGAAACAGCAGTTGCAATATGCTGATCAGGCGTACGAAAAAGCTATTAAAGTGAAACAGGCTTTTATGCGCGAAAAAGATCGCAAAATTAAAGAAGCGCGCGAAGCCCTGCGTGCCAGTGAACGCGCCGAATGGCAGTCCCGGGTTGCTGATGCCCTGGAATCGTTCGAAATGGGCGGGCTGGATCAGACCCACTCCGAAATGGTGAACAAGCTGAACGAACAGACCGCAAGAAATGAAGCCCGGATGGAAATTGCCCTGGAGAGTGTGGACACTCATTCGATGGAAATAGAAGCGAATGCAGAAAAAATTCGCGCACAGGAGCTGGTAAACCAGTTTAAACAGGAAATGGGTAAAGAAACCGCATCGAAAGAGAAAAAAACGATTGAAATTGAAGACTCTCCCTCCAAAGAAAAAGAAGAATCTCAGAAGACGATCGGAAAGGAAAAAACCAAGTCGTAATACAGTACATAATACAGTAATACAAAAGTGCAGCCATGAGCAGCAATAGTGAACAGGAACGGGAACGTCTCAAAGAGGAGTACAAAGAGCATTACCGCAAAATTCGCGATGCAAAGGAGAAAATCCGCCGTTCAAAGTATGTTCAGAATGTGAACGAAGCGATGCAGCGGATGAATACCGACGAATTACTCTCTTCAGTTGATGAATTTCTGGGTAAAGTACGCAGTAAGATGTCTCATATAGAAGCGCGGCTGGATGTGGCCATGGATGAGATTCTCGACTCGCCCGGCAGTAATGAAGCCGAACTCGACGCAGAACTCAAAAAAGAGACTGCACGCGACACCCTCAAGCAGATTAAAATGGAGATGGGCCTGCTTTACAGGGAAATTGAGCAGCAGGCTGAAGAACTTCAGGCCGAAAAAACCGTGGGCAGGAAAACAGAGTCCGGCTCCGAAACTCCCGATAGTAAAAGCGAGGCGTAAATACCGGTTATGAAAGAAGAAAAAGATTCATCCATAAATTATACCAAAGAAGCTTTTCTGCACCCGGTAAACCTGGTGTGTCTGCTCACAGCCACAATAACGGCACTCGTTTTAAGCAATGTCGAGTTTGTTTCGCACGCCATTCTCACATTTACATTTGGTGTAGAGCTGATCTATCTTGGAGTAGTTCCCAAACTTCCAGCGTGGCAAAAAAATGTACGGCTCAAAAAACGAAAGGAGCAAACTGAAGATTCAGGCGACAAACGGATTTTTTACCAGCTTGACCCCCGTTCGCAGAAACGATTTCTGGTGCTGAAGCATATCACCAAAGAGGTGAAGAAAAATTTTGATCATCTTCCCTACTCTTCGCGCGGAATGCTGGAGCATATCCAGAAAAAGATGGAAGATCTCCTCACCACCTACCTCACCCTGCTCGATATGAACCGGCGATTTCGAATTTACATGAACTCAGAAGTGGAAGAGGAACTTCGGCGGGAAGTGGAGAAACAGGAAGAAAAAATGGGAACAATCGATTCCGAGAAACTGAAAGCCACCAAAGAACGGCGCCTGAAAATCATGAACAAACGGCTCAAAAAGTTTGATGTGGCAAGGGAAAAATACCTGATTTGCGAAACTCACCTTGAAACGATTGAAGATGCCATCCGTTATATTTACGAGCAGTCGATGACGATGCCAAATGCCGAAGATGTGGGCATACAGCTCGATCACCTCCTTTCCGAGATGGAAGAGACCACAAATATTATTGAGGACCTGGATCAAAGCCTCCTGCCCGGTTTTGATGAAATGGACCGCGAACTTGAGCTTGCACAGCTTCGAAAAGAGGCCGAAGATCTCCATAAAGAGACCGAAGAAAAAGTAAAGAAATCCGTATGACATTCCCCGAATTTAAACACCTACTCTTCGAAACTGATGCTGAAGGAATTGCGCTTCTCACCATCAACAGGCCAGATAAACTGAACGCACTTAACAACAAAGTCCTGGAAGAGCTGGATACAGCCATTTCACTGACGGAAAAAAGTGATGATATTCGTGTGCTTATCATTACAGGAGCGGGAGAAAAAGCATTTGTGGCCGGGGCCGACATCAAAGAGCTGAGTTCGCTGAACCGTGAATCGGGTGAAAAAGCCTCATCGGCAGGGCAACAGATTTTTAACCGGATTGAGCAGTGCTCAAAACCGGTGATTGGCGTAGTTAATGGCTACGCTTTGGGTGGAGGTGCCGAACTCGCCATGGCCTGCCACATCCGTATCGCCACAGAAGTGGCTCAGATCGGCCTTCCGGAAGTCTCACTGGGGCTCATTCCCGGTTATGGCGGCACACAGCGCCTGCCACGCCTTGTGGGTAAGTCAAAAGCGATGGAGATGATATTAACCGGCCAGCCGGTAGCAGCAGATGAGGCAAAAACAATGGGCCTGGTGAACGATATTAAACCCGCGGATAAAGCCCTTGATCACGCAAAAAAACTGGCCACAGCCATGATTAAAAATGGACCTCTTGCCTTGTCTCATGCTATCTCCGCTGTAAATGCCTCCCAATCCAAACATGGATTTGCCCGCGAAGCCTCACTTTTCGGCCGCCTTTGCGAGACTGAAGATTTCAAGGAAGGAACCTCAGCTTTCCTCGAAAAAAGAAAACCCGCTTTTAAAGGACATTGATCAAACTGATTCGCTTTTCACTTGTTTTGATTAACTTAGCTGTTATGTACACGTTTCATCATCACCAGAAATTAACCCCGATTCCAGCCATTTAACGGCTTATTGTATGCCTGAATTTTTTTACATACTTGCAGTTATTCTGATCAGCGGTTTTTTTTCCGGATCCGAAATGGCGTTTGTAACTGCTAACAAACTGAAGCTTGAGATAGAATCCCGTAAAAATACGATCAAGGGAAAGGCTCTGGCCTATTTCAGCGATAACCCGGAAAGGTTTCTTACCACAACACTGGTTGGCAACAACATCGTAAATGTGATCTATGCCACATTAATGGCTATTTTTCTCGCTGAACCGATTCGTGTGGCCTATTCTAACCTCTTCGGAGTGATACCGTCCGGTGCAATGGTTCTGCTTATTCAAACCTTGTTTGCCTCTGTCATTATTCTTCTTTTTGGTGAAATTTTATCAAAAGCTATCTTCAGGGTTCAGGCTGATTTTCTGATCAAATTCATTGCGGTTCCGCTGCGGGTCACCAACTACCTGCTCTGGCCGCTGATTGTTGTGAGCAATGGAGCATCGGGAATGCTCGTAAAGCTTTTTAAAGCAGGAAATGAACGAAATGAAAAAGTGTTTCGCCGCCAGGATGTGGAGATGATCTTTCGTGAATTGCGCGACAGCGGAGGAAGCCAGGAAATTGACCATGATGACTCCGAGATTTTGCACAATGTTCTGGAGTTGTCGAACAAACGCGTTCGTGAAACGATGGTGCCACGAACCGAAATGGTGGCCGTTGAAAAAAATTCTTCCATAGAAGAGCTGAAGAAAGCATTCATTGAATCGGGATATTCTAAAGTGCCGGTCTACCAGGATACGGTTGACGATGTCATCGGGGTGGTGTTCGCATACGATCTGTTCAGCAGTCCGGCCAGTATCAGCGATATCATCCGACCGGTGAAGCTGATTCCATCCAGTAAAAAATCGAAGGATCTCCTCACCGAATTCCGACAAAGTAATATCTCGGTTGCTATCGTAATCGATGAGTATGGAGGAACAGCAGGCATGGTTACCATTGAAGACCTGATCGAAGAGGTGGTAGGCGACATCCAGGATGAATACGATAAGGATGATGATGTTGTAAAGAAACTGGCTCCCAACACATTTCTTCTCTCCGGATCTGTTGAGCTGGATGAGCTTATGCAGCAATACCCCGAAATTGAACTGAACTACGAAAACGGTGAATTTGAGACCATTGCAGGATATATCATCCACCACACCGGACGCATACCCAAAGTGAACGAGGAGCTGCAAATCCACGGGAATACATACATAATCACCAAAGCAAAACAGAGTCGTCTCGAAACTGTGAAACTGATCATAAACTCTGGAGATTAATGCTTGAAAACTATCCAAACTGGGCTCAACAACTCGCCAGAAAATACCTGAGCCGGACGCTGAACCAGTTCATCATTCACGGCAATGTGCACGACCTGGTGCCCGTCAAAACCGACAAGGCCATGAAGTACCAGCGGCTCAAAACATTTATGGCCGAAGAGTTCTTTGGTGCACGAGACATCGTGGTGTTTTACGATCGCGCTTCCGGCATCTATTTCCGCGACCAGGAATCTCAGCGCGACTTCAGCCGGGCACTTACAGGGCGCGATTCGTTTGCAGGTACCGATTATGCCAAAAAACTTCCCAAAGACCCCGTTGGAGTGTTTTCGGTGCTGGAGCAGTATTTTCGCTCCAGGCTCGACCAGAAAAAAAGCATGGCACTCATCATCGATTTTGCCGAAACCATTGTACCGGCCAATGAAGCGGGAAGCACAGGATCCGAAGACCGGAACTCCCTTGTTTATCTGCTGAAATGGGCCCATGATCCGCTATTTCTGGCCACTGATTTTACAACCGTTCTCGTTACAGAAAACCTTTCTGACCTCAACAGAACCCTTATTCAAAATCCCTACTCATCCGACGTACGGATTCCACTTCCCGGAGAAGATGACCGACTCTCCTATATCATGCAGGAGCAGGATCCTGAATCTTTTGGTGCTATTTCGGATGTATCCAAACCGATAATGGCACAGATGACTGCCGGCCTCGGTTATCTGAAATTAAAAAGTATTCTCTCCAATGCAGTTCAAAATGAAGAGAAAATAACCTTCGAATCGCTCACAGAAACCAAAAAAGAGCTGATCGAAGCCGAAGCTTACGGCCTGCTGGAGTTTGTTTCGGCTGATGGTTCGCTCGATCAGGTTGCCGGCCATACTAAGGTAAAAGAGCATCTGCGAACGGCTATCAAAGAACTGAAAGCGGGCCGCCGTGATGTTTTACCGATGGGCTACCTGGTTTGCGGACCAGTGGGTACCGGTAAAACTTACCTGGTGACCTGTTTCTCTGGTGAGGTGGGTATCCCGATGGTTAAACTCAAAAATTTTCGCAGCCAGTGGCAGGGCGTGACGGAAGGGAACCTCGAAAAAATCCTTGGATTGATGCGGGCTATGGCACCCGTTGCCGTTATGATTGATGAGGCCGATGCTTACCTGGGTGACCGTGCTGCATCGGGCGACAGCGGCGTTTCGAGCCGGGTATTCTCTCAGATTGCCACCTTTATGAGCAATACCCAGCATCGCGGCCGGATAATCTGGTTTTTGATGACCGCCCGGCCCGACCTGATGCCAATTGACTTAAAACGCCAGGGCCGTGCGGAAGAACACATTGCCCTGTTCCCGCCCGAAACAGACGCTGAACGGCGCGAACTGTTTGAAGCAATGAAGAAAAAAACCGGGCTGAAACTCTCCGAAGAGTACATTCCCAAAACGGTTTTAAAGGGTGATGTAAACTATTCCGGAGCCGATATGGAAGCCGCACTAACCCGGGCCAAATTCCGTACAGCCTCCGAAAGCCTTGAAAAAACAACACCTGAAATTCTGGACCAGGTTTTTTACGACTTTCTACCTCCCACCTACCCCGAAGAAGTGGAGCTGCAAACACTCACTGCGGTATCGGAATGCACATCAAAAGCACTTTTGCCCGAACGATTCCGTAAATTAGACCGCAACAATATCCTGAAACGCATTCAGGAGCTGAAGAAAACCATTCGATAATGTTCACTTTTCCTTAGCACAAACTCGTTTATAGATAACATTCTCAATCACCCTGACAGCGTCCGAAGGTTCTCTCAGCGTTGATCAAACCCAATATTTCACCAAAGATTTCCCGGTTAACCCACTTATAAATGAAGAAAAAAACAGGTACCGGAATTTAATTTTATTATTGTAACACAAATCAAAAAATGTCAAAAGATTCGTTAGAGGAAATCCGAAAGATTATAGATGATCTTGACGAAACCATCATAAAAGCCCTGGGTGAACGTCAAAAAATCGTTCAGCAGGTTATATCGGGAAAACTGGAGCGGGCCGATCAAATCCGTGACCCCGAACGGGAAGAAAAACTTCTCGAAAAGATCCGGCGAAAAGCACCCGAAGTGGGTATGGATCCCTACTTTCTGGAGCAGCTATTTCGGGAAATTATTCAATATTCAGTAAGGTACCAGACCCATGCGCTTGTGGATCATCAGAATGAAAAATCGCAGGAACAAACGATCCGTGTCTCTTACCAGGGAACCGACGGAGCGTTCAGTCATCAGGCCGCTATGCGTCATTTCGAACAGAGATATTCCAACGTGGAGTGCATCGGTTTTACCCGGTTTGAAGAAGCCGCTGATGCCGTAGAACGCGAGGATGTGGATGTAGCCCTTCTTCCTATCGAAAATACCACAGCCGGTTCTATTAATGATACCTACGACCTGCTAAATGAAAAAGCCCTCTACATTATCGGCGAGGAAGTACTTCACATCAATCACTGCCTGATGGCCCCTGAAGATGTTCAGATTGGCAACATCCGGCGGATTTTATCTCACCCTCAGGCCATTGCCCAGTGCAGCCGATTTTTAACTTCACTCCCTCGATGTCATGTGGAATCGTATTTCGACACAGCCATGGCAGCACGCAAAGTTCGTGATGACGCCGATCTTTCCCAGGCCGCAATTGCCAGCTCGTATGCAGCTGAAATTTACGGTTTGAAAATTTTGAAGAGAGATCTCGCAAATCAGAAAGAAAATTATACCCGCTTTGTCATTGTGAACAAAGAGCCGCTCAAATGCGATCCTCAGCTCAACTGCAAAACATCTCTGATATTTGCTACGATTGATGAAAAAGGTGCTCTTCTGAAATGCCTGAACCTATTGGGGGACAGTGGAATTAATATGACAAAACTGGAGTCTCGACCCAGAATAGGCCATCCCTGGCAGTTTCTTTTTTACCTGGACATTGAAGGTAATCAGGATGATCCTCGAATTTCCGATGCTCTCCAAAAACTGACAAAGAAGGCTCAATATTTTAAAGTTCTGGGCAGTTACCCGGTTCGTGAAGGAAAATGGTAGAAAAAGCAGACCCGGGAGATCTTCTAACGTGGAAACAATTTAAAGTTTATCCAGATAGCCAAGATCATTCAAAAACTTTTCCTGTCGCCGGATCAGGTATTCCGGAGCATGTGAGAGAAGAAATCGATAACCGTAGTGAAAAAGTGGATTTTTTGAATGAGCCGCTTTTCCGAAACTCCATGAATCTGCCACAGTTTGAAGAGCTGAAATTTCTTCTCCGTCTGATAAACGGATAAAACTGCTCTCCTTATGTGCCTGAATATCAGTAACTTTTTTTGAAAGATGAATCTTATCGGCTGGGAGATTTTTTTTGAGTATGTCAATCAGACGCGCCCTGTGGATACAGATTATCTATGAATCCCGTAAAGTTAATATACTGCCGGTGTATATACATTCATTAATAAAAGGATTCTTTTAAAAGAACTACTTATACCCTTCGTTCTATAAATAACAGACTGGAAATTGAAGATATTAATTTTAAACGTTTGCGGCCTTGAATCGTTTTGCGGGAATACCAGTTCATCGAGTTTTTCCTGTCCCCTGAAGTTTAAACGTAGTGGATATCGTAGCAGGGCCTTGCTGAGGATATAATCTCTTGGTTAACACCGAAGCGATTCTTTCCGACAAGCTTGTACGAGACAGGCATGAAACGAAATCCAGGGCTAAGGATGGAACGACGTATGACACGACACTACATTTTTTTTAAAAATTGGGATATCCCCCCGAGGGAATTCCTGTTGACTGTCTACTGGTAAAGTTGTAAAGTTAGCGGAATTAACTTCTGGTATCATGAAATTTACACCTTTTCGAATCACGCTCATCTATTTCTTGTTTGCTCTGCTTTGGATAACCACAACCGACCATATTCTTGGGTGGTTTTCTCAAGACCTGGTGCAGCTTTCAAGCATGCAGACCGCAAAAGGAATTATTTTTATAAGCATTACGGCAGGTGCTCTGTACTGGA
>SLGL01000082.1 GCA_007123785.1 Balneolaceae bacterium | reverse complement strand
CTGAATAATGGTTCATTTTTTTGATGCTTTGATCATTTCCCGATACTGATAGATATGAAATCCTTCCCGCCCCTGTTTGGCAGCCCACAGCATAGCCATAGCTACATCATCAGCATCGATAGGTTTCATCCGTGAAGGCAGCATAAATGAGAAAACCTTCATCACCACTTTACCAATCGTTTCTCCGGGGCGCGACTCATTCCGCTCTCCCAGCAAAATAGATGGACGAAAGATGGAAACCGACGGCACTCCTGATTCTTTTACCTCATCCTCCACCTCCCCTTTCAGTTTCAGGTAGAAACTGCCTGAGCTGCTGTCAGCCCCCACCGAGGAAACCAGTAGAAAGCGAGGACAAGCTGTCTCCGCACACAACTTTGCCGCATTAACGGGAATGTCGTAATCCACCTTGCGGTAAGCCTCTTCATCACCATCTACTTTTTTCTGGGTTGTTCCAACAGTGCAGAACACTGCATCACTCCCATTAATGGCACTGCGAAACTGTTTCAGTTCAGAAAAATCGATCACCTGAACCTTCGTTTTCGGCTTGGTAAATTCCACTGTCCGGCGGGAAAGAATGCGGATACTGCCAATGCAATCATCCTCCTGAAGCATTAGCAGCAACCGGCTGCCGATCAGTCCGGTGGCGCCGATAAGGGTGGCAGTTTTAATGGTTTTTGGCATGGTTTTGCTTTATAAATATTTGAATATCCGACCTGTTTTACCATGAATGTATATATATTTCTCACATAATTGCAGGATCAAACAGATATTTCAAATTAAAAAGCTACAACTGCACTCTCTTCATTTTTGATCAGCTCCGCATGTTCCGGGTGACACATCATAACCAAAACCTCCCAATCACCATTAGCAGAGCTTTCATGATAAATATCCTTCCCATAGGTACAACAAAGAATTCTTTCCTGTTTAAAATCATGTAAAATAAATTCAAACTAAATAATCCTCTAAACGCTGAAGATTTTGATATTGTTATTTATAAGAATGTAAATAAGATGTTTCTGATCACCTGAAAATTATCGGATATTTGATGGTTTTGGAATCAACTCCACACTTTCAACGGATTTATTTTACTTGAAATTTATAATTTTTTAAATCTTTATTTCAAACGAGTATATAGGTTTCCCGTCAAAATATCTAAACATGCGAACTAATTATATATCCGCAAATCAATTTTATTTAAACCAATAATGAATATCAGCAATTTTACTGCGATCGGTTTCTCGTCACTATTCGTAGCTGCTCTGGCCTTGACACTGATTGGATGCGGCGGAGACGATGAGTTTGGCAACGGAGATTTTGGCACCCCCGTTCCTGTAGTAGAAGCGATCCAGGTACAGGAAGGAACTCTTCCGCTTGTTCATCGAACAACCGGAGAAATGCGTGCAAGAAATCAGGTGGATATCTTCCCGGAAATTAATGCACGAATAACAGAAGTTTTGGTAAATGATGGAGAAAGAGTAGAAGAGGGCGAGCCCTTGGTGCAATTGCGTGATGACGACATCCGGGAACAACTTAACCAGGCTGAATTTGATTACCAGATTGCGGATGCACAAGTCCGTCAGGCCGAAGCGGCGCTTAGACGCTTGCAAGCACAGTTTGTGCGTACACAGCAACTTGCGGAGCAAGATCTTGAATCTGAGCTTGAACTTGAAACCATACAGGCTGATATCGACGAGGCACAGGCCAGTGTGGATCTTGCACGATCCCAGATGGAGCGGGCAGCTTCTCAGGTAGAGGAACAGCGAACGAATCTCGAAAATACTGTGGTACGTGCACCAATCGATGGCGTGGTGGGTAGTCGCAACGCCGAAGTGGGACAGCACGTTGACAACTCCACACGCCTGTTCCAAATCGGTGATATCGACAACATGCGAATTTTTGTTCCCCTTACAGAAAGAATGAGCAGTGCCATTCAGCCGGGCAGCCAGGCAATGCTGGTCACATCACCGGAAGATATCGGAAACCCGGGAGTGGAAGCCGTTGTGGTTCGCATTTCTCCGTTTCTGGACCCGATCACACACTCCGCTATTGCCGAGCTTGAAGTACTGGAAAACGAAAGAGTACTCAGGCCCGGGATGTTCGTTAGTCTGGATATTGTTTACGGTGAGAGCGAACAATCGGTACTTGTCCCAAAAACAGCGCTCTATGATCACCCGATTGAAGGAGAAACCGGAATTTACCTGGCGGATATGGAAACCAGCCAGCTTGAATTTGATGATGTTCAGGTACCCGAGGAGCAGATTGAAGAAGAGGGTGAACTGACCGCTACAGCCGATCCTGTAGATATAACATTCGTGCCGGTTCAGATAATCGCCGAAAGCGGTGGCATGGCCGGTGTACAGGGCCTCAACATTGAAAACGGGTGGGTGGTTACAGTAGGTCAAAATCAAATTGCTGAATGGGAAAGCGAGCAGGCTCACATTCGAACCGTTGATCTGGAATATGTACTCGAACTCCAGAATCTGCAAACCCGCGACATGGAAAGCATCATTTTTGGAAATAATAACTGAAGCCCAAAGCTGAACTGAAGAACAGTCCGATATGACTATAACATCTACATCCATCAGAAGGCCGGTGGCAACTACAATGGCCTTTTTAATCATCATTATCATCGGTTTTGTGGGATTCCGGTTTCTGCCGGTTGACCTTCTGCCGGAAATCGAATCACCCCAGCTAACCGTTAGTGTCAGTTACGACAATGTGGGGCCGGAAGAGATGGAACTGATCGTAACCGATATGCTCGAAAATGCCCTCTCCGGAATTCCGGATGTAGAACAAATGAACTCGACCTCCAGTGAAGGCAGCAGCAGAGTCCGGCTTGAATTTTCCCGTGGCACAAATCTTGATGCTGCGGCCAACAATGTGAGAGATGCCCTTGACCGCATTCGTGACAATCTTCCGCCTGAAGCAGATCAACCAAGAATCCGGCAATTCAATCCCGATGATTTTCCAATTGTGATTATCGGTGTGCAGTCCGACCGCAATCTGGCGGAACTGACTCGTATCCTGGACCAGGAGATTTCGATGTTTTTTGAGCAGATTCCGGGCGTCGGCACCATCGATGTATGGGGCGGAATCGAACGTGAAGTTCAGATAGATCTGCATCGTGAACGGATGCTTTCCTCTCAGGTAACCGCCAGTGATGTGATTGAGGTGCTAAACCGGGAAAATATCACACTTCCGGGCGGAGACATCAAAGATGGTTTCAGTGATTTTTATATCCGGACACAGGGTGAGTTTGAAGAAATTGAAGATATCCAAAATATCGTCATCAGCTATGTGGACGGGCGTCCCCTGCGCCTGGGTGATATTGCAGAAGTAAGACATGGTTATGAAGATATCAGCCGCTATGTCGAAATTGATGGGGTTCCCACTCTCCGCCTGGCCATTCAAAAACAATCGGGTGCCAACACCGTCGCAGTAGCCGAGCAGATTCATCGAGAAATTGATCGGATCAACGGCATCCGCAGCGATATGGAGCTGATGGCGATCACCGATCAGAGTGAATTCATCCAGGATTCCATTGATACGGTCCGCAACTCTGCTGTATGGGGTGGTATTCTTGCTGTGATTATTCTGTTTATGTTCCTTCGGAATGTATCCACCACCTTTATCATAGCTACAGCTATTCCGATTTCCCTGATTGCCACCTTCGGCCTGCTCTATTTCGGCGGACTCACCCTGAACCAAATGAGTTTCGGAGGTCTCGCACTGGGCATCGGCCTGATTGTGGATAACGCCATTGTTGTGCTCGAAAACATAGTTCGTAAACGCGAAAGCGGTACCGACCGGATGACCAGCTCGGAAATCGGAACCAAAGAAGTGGCCGGAGCCATTATCGCCGCAACTCTGACCACTTCCGTGATATTCCTTCCTTTGGTGTTTATGCAAACTACTACCGGAAGCATGTTCCAGGAACTGGGCCTTGTCGTTGTCTTTGCCATTGCCTGCTCGCTTCTCGTGGCTTTAACACTGGTTCCGATGCTGGCAAGCCGGTTTATGACGATCAAACCCATTGATCCGGACCCGGAAAAACAGTCGGGAACCGAGCGTTTTTTCAATAGGCTCGATTCCAGGTACACCGTATGGCTCAGAAATGCTATCCAGTGGCGATGGAGTGTGGTAGGCGTTACAGCCATACTTGTTGCCGGTTCCATTGCACTGGTTCCGGGTATCCCGTTTGAACTGGCTCCCGAAACAGAACCGGATGAGATCCGCATCAGTATGAGTATGGAAGATGGCACCAATATTTCAGTAATAAACCACTATTTTGATACATTGGATGAGATTGTTCAGCAGCTGATCGATCCCGAAGTGATGACCTATTACACACGCGACTTAGGCGGATGGGGAGGCGATGGCAGGATTGACATCAACTTGGTAAGCGCTGATGAGCGCGATGTCTCGGCTGAAGAAATTGCGAGCAATCTCCGAAGCCGGATTCAATATGCCATTCCCGGCGCTGATATCCGTGTGAATACCCGGGGCGGGCTCTGGATAATGCGAAGAGTGTTTCGAACAGGCGGAGGGGATGAAGACGCCTCGGTAAATATTCAGCTAAGAGGTCACGATATTGAAACTTCACAGCAGCTTGCCAGGTCAGTGCGCAACCGCCTGCAGCAGGTGGATGGTGTTACTGATGTGGAAATTGAAGAATCCGAAGGACGGCCACAGCAGGATATCCGCATTGACCGGGAAAAAATTGCAGAACTCGGCCTGGGAGTAAATGAAATTGCCAGTGCCATTCAAACCAATGTGGCCGGCAGTCAGGCTGGTGTATTCAGAATTGATGGTGAAGAGCGACCGATTATGGTTCGCCTCCGGCCCGAGGACCGGGTGGATATTGACGACATCGGAAACATCAGCATCCGGGCAGCCAGCGGAGATATTGTGCCAGTCTCTTCGGTAATTGATCAGGAACGGTCGAGGGCTCCTTCTTCTATCAGCCGGGTAGATGGCCAGCGGGTGATGTACATCACCGCCGAACTTGAAGAAGATGCAACATTGGGTGATGCGGTACCAAGAATGGAGGCATCCCTTGCTGAATTAAACTTCCCGGAAGGATACTCGGTCTATTTTGGCGGTGAATATGAAGAGCAGCAGCGTGCCCAGGCAGATTTTATGATGGCGATTATCTTGTCTCTGATTTTGGTCTACATGGTGATGGCTGCCCAGTTTGAGCGCTTCCTTGATCCGCTTATTGTGATGTTTTCAGTGCCGGTTGCTTTGATCGGCATTGTGCCCACACTGATTCTGACCGGAACCAGTATTAACATGCAGAGCCTGATGGGGGTGCTGATGCTCCTCGGAATTGTGGTGAATAATGCGATTGTCCTGATTGATTACATCAACCTTAAACGAAGGGAAAATGTGGACATGAACCTTCTTGAAGCAGTGATTGGCGGATCAAAATTGCGCCTTCGCCCTATTCTAATGACCACTTGCACCACTATTCTCGCAATGATTCCTCTTGCGCTCGGAATCGGCGTGGGGGCCGAAATACAGGCAGCTCTTGCCCGGGTGGTTATTGGCGGACTTCTTGCCTCAACACTAATCACTCTTTTTCTGATTCCTATTGTTTACCTTGGTGCCACCCGTAGTGTACTCAAACTTAAAACCTGGCAGGAGCAGGTATGGCTTCAGATGCGTGAACGATTTGTGACTCAGACAGGATAAAACAACTCAAAGTTTAATTACCTATACGATCATATCTTCCCGAATTTGTCTGGTATTTGTTTAGCGGGCTGAATCGGCTTCTTACGTCACATCGTGCGCAATGAGGAACGATAGGGACGAATGAAGTCGAGATGTTATTCCAAAAATCCGTTCTCGATTTCGTTTCTTCGACTTCATTCATCGCTAAACCTGATTTAGTCATCATGCTCAGAATGATACCTCAAGTCATTTTTAGCGCCAGAAAGTAGAGCGAAGTGAAGTCGAAATGTTTTTGTTACAAAGTAATGTAAAGCCTTCAATGAACTTGACTTCTATAAAAATATTGTTTTAAATAAAATTTCAATTACCATAACCACAAATTATTAAAACTATGAATAAATTAATCTATCAAAGTGGGTTCGCACTTCTGCTGCTCGGAATTCTGTTGGTATTTCAGGGGTGTGATTCTGTGATCAATAATGATCGATCTGGGAGCAATCTTTCAGAAAATCAGGCCTGGATTGATGAATTTATAAATGTTCAGGGCGGCGGCGGTGCAGCTCGGGACATGAACGTACCAGCACCCGTTTGCCACCTATTTACCGCTGATGGAAAGTTTGCATATCTTACACTCGGCCCCGGAGCAGGCGGCCTGGTAGTTGTAGATATTGTTTCGAATGAACCCTCCATTGCAAAGGCGTTTCCAAGAGAAGAAGTAAAAGCAAATTGTGGTGTTGCACTCAGCCAGGACGGAAGAAAAATGTATGCAAACTGGGGTGATCCGGGTGATGAATTCAATCCTCCAGATCAGAGCGGAGAATGGTATGTATTTGACACATCCACTCACTCTCTCCTGAAATCGAGCAGTGAAACCCGCGGAATTGATGCGCATGGTACCCGACCCACTCCACGTGGTCCCTGGTTATGGCAGGTGAACCGCGGCACCGACAATGGAATTGTGATCAATACCAGGACAGATAATATCGTACACGATCTGGATTTTGTTGGAAGCAGTCCCGACATACTGGATTTTTCACCTGACGGAAAATATGCGTTTGTATCTCTTCGAGGGCCCAACCCGCGCAGCGGTGCCGCACATGTAGCCACAGGCGAAACCCCCGGTTTTTCAGTGATCAAAACGGCCAATCGCCAAAAAATTGCACTGATTCAACCTGCAGCACCTGAAGAACGCGAACGGAGTGATTTCCACGGAATTGCCGTACGTTCCATCTTCTGATGAAGGCTCATTGATATTCTAATCCAGATTAATAAAGGCTCAAAAGCCCTGAGTGCTGTTTATGTACTTCAGGGCTTTTTTCTTTTCAAATTAAATGACAGTTGCCCCGATAATCCGCCATTGCCAAAGCTGTGCAGCGAAAAAGATCAGCACCAGTGCATACGTCGTAAAGTGCAGTCGCCGCACCATTGACCAGCCGGAGTCAGTCCAGGCAGGCCACAAGCCCACCAGCATAACCAGCGACATGATCGCTGTTACCCAGCCCGCATAATGAGTAAAAAGCATGGATGTTGACGGATAGTTATCTGCCATTTGGCTAATGTCAAAACCGGCAAAAGAGGTAGCCATAGCAACAACGGCTGCTACAAAAGTGAAGACCGACAGTGATGCCAGGATTGATATAAATCCGGCGATGCGTGAAGAAAAACCCGGATTGTTTCCGCGGCCGAATCGCCTCCATCCGCCCAAAAGAGTTGTAACCGACAACAGTACTGAAAGTCCAAATACGATGAAAAATGTATTCGGGTTTTTAAAGAAACCAACCCGTTCAAACGTATGGACACCCATGCCGTCGGCCAAAGCTTTCACCCTGTCCCTGTCATTCCTGATCACCGATAATCGCTGGCCTCCTGCATCTTCAAATAGATCAGGCTGATCGGGTACCTGCACAAAATATGTTTCTTCACCCATAGCACTCAATGTCAAAGACCGGTTTGAAACAGGAGTTAGGGTAGCAACAGAAGTGAGACCTAATACGGCTGAAAAAGTGGAAAACACCCGCCGGTTATTCAGGTAGGTTCCGGCCAGTTCATCCAGCTCATCCGTCTCGGAATCTTCAAGTAAAAATGGCTGATACGATTCACCTCTGATATAATCGATCACCTGACCCGGAAACTGTATAGCTGGCACAAAATCTTCAGCACTGTTCTGAGAAATGAATATGCCGAGATTCAGTTCCGGCACCAGAATCATATTGGTTAAAAAAGCGGCTGTCCCTCCGGCATGCCCCAGAAGCCTCAGTCCGCGATAGTGCATATCCTGAAAGCCGTGGGCAATATCGGCACCGTGGGGTCGATCGTTGTAGGCACGGGTCCACATATCCTGGTGCGTTTCTTCGGTAAGCAACCGAACTCCATCCAGTTCACCACCATTCAGATGGAACTTCATCCAGCGTGCCATATCGGAAGCGGTGGCCGACATTCCGCCCGCAGGCCAGTAGGCTCCAATTTGCATTGCGCTCTGGTGGTTTAATGTCCCATGCTCCGTTTTATATCCGCCAGCCAGATTTTCGCGTAATTCCGAAGACATCTCACCCGGCAGATCGAGAATGGTACGATTTAGCTCCAGCGGATCAAGAATCCGTTCCTGAAGAAAGGTTTTATATGGAGTACCGGACACATCTTCAACGATCTGGGCTGCCAGTGCAGAACCCCAGTTAGAATAGGAAGTACGTTCTCCGGGTGGATAAACCCGCTTGGGCTGATGTTCACTCAATAGTTCGGACAGGGTTCGCGGATCATCATCGGCTATAGTAAAAAGTCTCATACTGTCCTCAAACCCTGCCCGGTGCGACATCAGGTGGCGAAGGGTTACCGGTTCACCAAAGGCTTCTTCAACTTCTACATCATTCAGGTACTGATTCACATCGGTATCAAGGTTTAGCAAACCCTCTTCAGCCAGCATCATGACGGCAGTCCAAGTATAGGTTTTGGAAACCGATCCGATCCTAAAAAGCGTTGTATCTGGGAGAACCGGACGCATCCGTTCTAAATCTGCCATTCCATAACCGCGGGCAAAAATGAGGCTGTCGTTCTGCACAACGGAAACCGTCACACCAGAGAGTTTTTTCCCGCGCCGCTGCGTTTCCACAACCCCGTCAATAAAGTCAGCCAAGTCTTGATAATCCGCGAATTCAGTTGTATCGTTTTCCTGATTGGTAAGTGTATCAGCCAGTGTTGTCTCCGGCAATGGTTGAAACATTCCGGTTCCCAGGGCAGGCGTGGCTGTTATAAGCATCATTAATCCACTCAGGACAATCCATCTTTTCAAACCATGCCATGTCAAAAACTGATAGTGTTCGGAAGCCAGTTTATTAGTTGACGTATATATCATGGCAGGTTCTGTTTGATTGTTATTGAAAGTTTCAGCTGATTTATTTCTCTCTTTTTACATCATCTTTATTCTTCATTTTACACAATTTTTGCATTCATTTACAGCCAATTAAAGAGCCGCTTTGTATTGCAAATAATGGAAACCCTTTTTACTGATGAGTTGCAAATACACTTATGTTACCTTCACCATCAAACAGAATGGTCTGATATTCTCTTGTAATTGGGGCATCCATCCCCGGAGCATTTGGCGGCATTCCCGGAACGGAGATCCCGATCGCTTCAGGCCGTTCAGACAGCAGGCGAAGGATATCTTCTGCGGGAACATGGCCCTCTACGACGTAGCCATCCACAATTGCAGTATGACAGGAACTCAACTGACCCGGAATCCCTTTTTCACGCTTTACCTGGTGCAGATCATCCACCAGCTCATCTACAACGGTAAAACCTTTCTCTTCGAGGTATTCTGCCCAGCGCACACAACACATGCAACCTTCTCCGTGATACATAGTGATGGTGATTTCATCTTCAGAAACTTCCGGTTCAAAAACAGGCCG
>SLGL01000389.1 GCA_007123785.1 Balneolaceae bacterium | reverse complement strand
AGTGGGCAAAAATTTCCAAGTTGCGAGAGAACAGTCTCAGGGATAAAGATGTACTTTGTCTTCATGCAGGGAACCTGCCTCTTGTGGGGATACAGGACCTTCTTGCCGTAGTGATGGCCGGGGGAAGCTATTCTGGTAAAATTTCCCGGAAAGACCCGTACCTTCTTCAAACTATTTTGAACCTTCTTGATGTGAATGGTCTGCTGCCAAACTCTCACTGGAGCACTGAAATATCTGATCTGAGTGGAAGAAACAGTGATGCTCTGCTTTTTGCGGGCTCGGAACAGTCGGTAGATGGTGTTTTACAGACCGTTCAAAAATTGAAAATACTGAAACCGGAGGCTCACAAACTTATGCGGACCGCTCACTTTTCAATCGCTCATATAACTGACCATGAGCCACAGACGATGGAAGATCTCACAGAAGCCATATTTAGATATGGCGGAGCAGGGTGCAGGTCGGTGGCTATTGTAGTAGCTCCGTTTCACCTCGACGCACAAAAATGTTTGTTTACCGATTATGTGGAAGCATTCTGGCTTAATAATCCTCAGCACGAAAAACCACCGGAAAGCCTGTTTCACCGATTTGCTTACAATAAAGCGATGGAGATTCCCCAGGCCTGGCTGAACGATTTTTTGATTGAAGAAACAGTATTAAAGCCAGAAATGAAGTTTATTCTTCACTGGGTTGAGGGAAATTTTGAAACAGTTCAAAAGATCGTCAACCAATTTCAGGACGGGCTGCAATCGGTCTATTCCACAGCAGAGTATATTGGCAAACAGATCGATCAGTTCAGAATTGAACCGCTTTCTGAAGCGCAATCGCCGCCTGTGTGGTGGAAACCCGACCAGGTGGATACAATAGAGTGGCTTCAAACTCAAATCGGAAAATCTGCCAACTAAAGTAAAACTTTTTCTATTTTCAGTATGCTGATTCAAATTCATAACACCTAACAAAGCTAACAGAGACAATGATCCGATTTTTAACAATTACCCTGACATTATTATTTCTAATGACTGTTACAAGCTGTGCCAACGAAAGAGAGACTCTTGACGAAGAACCGGTTCATGAGGTACATTCTGTTGATAGTGCAAACTTTTCCGTACTGGTTTTTACCAAAACAGCCGGTTTTCGCCACGATTCTATTGAGTCGGGTGTGGAGGCTGTGAAAACACTTGGAGAAGAGAATGATTTTTCGGTAACTCATACTGAAGATTCAGGCTATTTCACATCGGATAACCTGGCAAATTACGCGGTCGTACTGTTCCTCAATACCACGATGACTGTTTTTGATGACGATCAAAGAGCCGCTTTTAAAAGCTATATTCAAAATGGCGGTGGTTATGCAGGTGTTCATTCAGCCACAGATACTGAGTATGACTGGCCCTGGTATGGCGAACTGGCCGGTGGATATTTCGAGAGCCATCCGAGAGTTCAGATGGCTGTAATTGATGTGATTGACGGTGATCATCCATCAACGAGACACCTGACCGAACAGTGGGAACGGGAAGATGAATGGTATAATTTTCAAAATCTCAATGAAAACGTAAACGTCCTGCTGAAGCTTGATACCGATACTTTTGAAGGAAGTGAACATCCCGGTGACCATCCAATAGCGTGGTATCATGAATATGATGGCGGACGGGCATTTTATACCGGGCTGGGCCACACCAGAGAATCTTACACTGAACCCGCTTTTCTGGAGCATCTGCTTGGTGGCCTCAGATATGCTGCAGGAATTGAAAATTAGTTTAAATGATTTTCATACATCATTTCTTATTAACAAATTTTCATCTAATCAGATAATTTTTTGGCCAGGCAGTCGAGCTTAGATATTTTTCGGTCACTTTTTCGTGATATCCGTAAACGTTCATCACTTAAACAAGTATACTATCTCTATGGAGATGAAGGGTTTCTGATTGATATGATTCAGGATGAGATAGAGAAACTGGTTCCGGGTGAACAAAAAGATTTCAATTTCGATCTTATTTATGGGGGCGAGTCCACCCCGGAAAAAATTCTTGGGATTGCCCGTAGCTACCCGATGATGGCCGAAAAACGGGTCGTAATTGTCAGGGATTTCATGAAACTGGATGCTCCGCCAGTGGAAGGAGAAGGAACAGGCGAATTCTCAAGCTACTTTAAAAGGCCTAATCCGTCAACCATACTTTGCCTGATAGATCCCAAATTTCCAGACAAACGAAGAGATCCCGGTAAAACACTGAATCAGCTCTCGAATAAAGAAGAATACATCGGCGCATACTCTTTCGAAAAGATCCATGAAAACAATCTTCCCGAATGGGTGATGGATTGGACTCGCTACTCCCATAGCATGAAAATCAGCCCTGCTGCGGCTCAGGTTTTGAGTCAGCTTGTTGGGCAAGATTTACACGTACTGTCCACAGAAATAGATAAACTGTGTACTTTTGTGGACAGTAAAGAAGTGATCGAAGTTGAGCACGTAAAAAAAATTACAGAGTCATATCGCGAATATAACGTCATAGAGCTAAAAAATGCGGTACTTGAGAGAAATTTAGATTCATCACTCTTCATTGCGGAACAGATGTTGCTTAAAAGTAATAACAGCACGGCAGAAATATTTAAAACCGTGGGGTTCTTTTACAGTGTGTTTGGTAACATCTGGCAAATTCGCCGATTGATCGAAAAAGGACTGAGTAAACAACAGGTTCAACAGGAATTGGGTTTGAAGGGATACTACTTCAACAACCAATACAATGAAGCCTCGAGATTCAGTCTTGCCGAGATGCCACAGATTTTTGAAGCCCTGCTTGATGCAGATCGAGCGATGAAAGGCTTCAGCACATTGGACCCCTCTACAATATTTCTCCTGCTGATAAAACGTATCGTGGGGTGACTTTCCCGAAACCCCCGGTGCAGTAACAGCAACTAAGAATTACGGGGGTTTTATTATGAACGGTTCCAATGTAACAGCACTTCAGAAAATGAGCGATGAAGACGTAATGGAACAGCTTCAGAATGGAGTTGTACAGGCTTTCGACATCATCGTACATCGCTACAAAGACAGGCTGCATAACTTTTTGTACAGGTACACCCATAATCACGAAGATTGCGAAGATCTGGTACAGGAAACGTTCCTCAGGGTATACAGAAGCCGGTACTCTTACCAGCGGATTGCAAAACTCTCAACCTGGATATATACAATTGCGCTGAATCTTGCAAAAAGCATGTACAAGAAAAAGCAGCGGATGAGCCTTGTAAGCATACATGCTGATGAGTCTGATCCCGATGACAGAGATTTTGAAATCACGGATAGCAGTATTCTTCAGGATGATGAGCTCCACTTAAAAAATTCCGTAAACGAACTTGAAAAAGCTCTTATGGAGCTTAATGATGAATTCAGGGAAGTGATTGTTTTACGAGACATCCAACAGTTAACCTACGAAGAGATTTCCGAGATTACCGGAACAGCTATGGGGACGGTAAAATCACGAATCAATCGTGCCCGGATACAGCTCCAGGAAATTATCGGAGATTACGTTAACTCGGAAACATTATGAAAAAAACGGGGTATGAATGTCTGTAACTGTTAAGAAATTCATACCCCATGGCTTTTATAAACAAACATATTTCACATAGAATCGGAATCTGCGAGTGTGCCCGTTGCGAGAGAGACGATTTTTCTGTAGTAAAACAACTATCACAATTGCCGAAAATAAAGGCAAAATCCGGATTTGACCGTAAAATGGCCGCCGCTTTTTCCCTTGAACTGGAAAGGGAAGTGTCCCAAAAAAATCAGGCCTGGCTCAGAAAGAGCCGTGGCATTCGTTTACCCGATCTGGTTTCTGATTTTAGACGCGAGTTTTTGTAAATCTTCGTGCAGTGGATCCACTGCTAAGCCTTCTTCTGCAAATTCAAGTGCAGCTTCGTGTGCTTTCACTTCGTTTAATATCCACGCGAGATTGTGATAAGCGTCAGTAAATGTTTTTTCAACCTCTATTGCTTTTTCATAACATTTTGCCGCTTCAACATGGCGGTTTTTTCTGAGCAGAAAATTTCCCAGGTTAAAATGAGAAAGTGCATTATCAGGCGCAATGCGAGTGATATACTCAAATAGTTGCTGCGCCTGCCCATCATCACCGGTGGCTTCATAACAGTCGGCCAGGTTAGTCAGAGAGGGGATGTGCCCAGGGTCACTATCCAGTACCTCGTGGAAATTTATTTTAGCCAGTCCGAACTCTCCTTCTTCAGCAAATGAATTGGCAAGATTGAACTTGAAAGTGCTGTTTTCAGGTTCGATTGTAACGGCCTGCTTAAGCGCCTGAACTGATTTCTCATATTCTCCGATAAGATAGTAAGCAACCCCCAGATCGTGAAGAAGATTTGCGTTTTCTGGATCGGCAGAAAGTTTGAATTTTATATCGTCAATTTGTTCAAGTAAATATTGTTCGCTGCTCAAAACTGATATCCGATTTGTAATTCCGCACTAAAGTTTGTTAAAGTACTGTGTGATAAGATGAGTTTTAAAGGGCCTAAAATGGTTTGTGCACCAACAGTCAGAGAGGCACCATATTCGATGTCCTTTTCCGAAAATTCAAGGTTCCAGTTATTTAAAAACCGGCCGGCAAAAAACTCTGCACCAATAAACCGATGGTAAAAAGGTTCGATTTGAACACCCAGGGATGCAGACTGAACATTCCGGGAATTCAATTCATAACGGTCGGCCCCGGGAAACTGAATGTAGTCAAAAATTGGATCAAAACGGTTCGGAGAACTCCAATAGTGCCATGGAAGGTCTTTACCGGTTGAATACGCCAACCAAAAACTGTTGGTCAGAGACAGCCAGCCGTTAATATCATAATAACCTCGGTAATAGAGTTTACTTGACGTAAAATTAATTGGGCTTAGCAGAAATTCATCGCTGAGAAATCCTTCAGCCGCAATTTTTTCCCCGCTTGTTGGGTATCCACGCCGGTTAAAATTATCCCGGATAAATCGAAGGAAAAGTGCATGATAATCAGTGGATGAAGCCCCGATTTGTTCAGGATTAATTCTTTCTGTGTGCCAGGTGAAATCTTTGCGAATTCCAATTGCAACCATGTTCTGTGTGCCAAAATAGTTTGCTCCCGAAATTTCACTTCTGAAAACCTCATTTTTAAACCGGGAAACACGTTCATTTCCCTCAAACCAATCCACGTTTTCAGAGAGGTATTGAAATGATGTAAGTAAAGCCAGTTGTGATCCGAGTGCACCGTAATAGAGGTGATCCAGTGTAAAGTTCAGTTGCTCCCCAAGTCTTGCTTCCGCACGGGTTAAAGCCCCTCTATGAACCAGGTTTCGGAAACTTCCTTCGAGTAAAATAGCAGCTTGTGTACCGGATTCGTACCGAAGTCCCACCCTAAAGTCATCGGTTTTGCTTTCAGAAATTTGAATCTGAAGGGTGTAATAGTAGCCGTCATCAGGCACAAGGCGGTAGGTAACATTATCTATATATGCCGAACTGTACAACATTGTTACCTTCTCTTCGATTATGTCTGGGTTCAGGGTGGTTCCGGGTGTAAAGTCGAGCTGTCGTAAAATAAAATCATCATCAAAGATGGTATTTCCTTCAATGATGATATTTGAAACCGGCAGAGAACCCGGTTCACTCACTCCGGGACGTGGTGCAGGAGGAGTGGATTGCATTGCGGCGATTTCACGGAATTTTTCAAGATTTTGACGGCCATAACGTTTCCCAATTTCAAGAAACCTTTCGGCCAGGTTAAAATCTGCGGTCGTATAATCATGAAGTTCATCCAATACGATTACATGATCAGCCATTTCACGTTGTGGAGTAGAGTATTCCTGAATTCTGTAGTAAAGTGTTTGGTTAAGAATAGAAGCCAGTGTTGTGAGGCTGTCTTGTGGCATCAGCGGTATGCTGACATCTACTGCAATGGTGTAATTGGCTCCCATTTCGATAGCATCCTGTACGGGGATATTGCGTATCATTCCGCCGTCGATGTACATTTTGCCATCAATTACGTGTGGTGCAAATACTGAGGGTATTGAAATACTGGCCCGCAGTGCATCCGGCAGATAACCGGTATTAAAAACAACTGCTTCACCTGTTTCAATATCAGTTCCAATAGCAGCAAAGGGAATCGGGAACTGACTAAAATCCTCCATTCCGTGAACATGCCATGTCAATCTGGATAAATAGGTGTAAATATGCTGCCCCGACATGATCCCAACCGGCAAATCAATTCCTTTTTTGCTCACCGGAAATGAAGCGATGGTGCGGTCGGCATAAATTTTTTCATAATTGGAAATGTACCTGCGGTCACGTCTTTCAGTAAAAAGATCCATAAAATTATTAGAGAGAGCAAACTCCTCAATTTGATCTGAGGTATATCCTATTGCATAAAGGCCGCCAATGAGGCTTCCCATACTTGTCCCTGTGATATAATCTATGCGTACACCTGCTTCTTCAAGAGCCTGAATGATTCCAATATGAGCAATACCTAAAGCTCCGCCACCACTCAGAACAAGACCAACACGGACAGAATCTTCAGGTGCCTCTTGCAGCGGGCTTGAATAAATTGACTTGTTTGTTACAGCGATAATGTAAACCGCTAAAAACAAAACAAGAATAGATCGAAATTTGCAAAGCATCTGTAAGACTCCCTGAAAATAAATGTGCCGTAACAATAACAAAAATATCATGTTGAAGAATATTCATTTCACACAAGTACCCCTTGATTGAAAAATCTGAATATTCAGAATAAACTCTATCAAGCTATTACGAATAAAAACATAAAATGTTGAGCAGTTCTTTGAAAATATTTTGGATTGTTATCCCTCAATCTGAAAGCCCTCTTTCTCAAGTATGGGTTTGATTCTATCGGTGTGAGAGCCCTGAATAGTTATTGTCTTTCCTTCTACAAAACCACCTGCACCACAAGCGCTTTTAAGTTTTTTTGCGAGTTTTTCGATTACCTGTGGATTGTGTTTGATGTCAGAAATAACTGTAACCGGATTTCCGGTTTTCGGATTTCTCTGTTCTCTGATTTTTACAATCATGTTTCCTCCGTTTGTTTAAAATGAAAACGTTCAATGAATATAAAACCTGCTATCGAAGCGGGAACATAAACTAACAATGATACAAACCAATACCACACTGGATATTCTGCTGTAAAAAGATCTGCAAGCCCAAGCATCATCAGTACAACTGCTATTGCAATAGCGTAAACCATTTCAATGCCCTGATGAAGCAAGCGAGAAATGGCCCCGGCAAAGAAACAACCCGCAGCAATGGAAATAAGTTTCCCTGCAAGCAATAAAGGATTGGCAAAATAACTCACAGCAAGAACCTCTGGACGTCCTTCGGGAACGGGATAAAAAAGATAGTTCAACTGGTTCATCAGGGCAATAATGGCAACACCGCAAATCAAACCAAACCCGGCTGATGCTACCTTCCACATGATTTTGTCGGATGGGAATGAAATCAAAGTTTTTTCTTTTATTGGGATTTAAGAAGATCAATAAACTCTTTATGTTCATCGTTTGTTTAAGTGCAACAGAAAAAGTGTTAAATTTAAGGCTAAAAAGAAGTTTTAACCAAAAGGAGATACCGTTGCAGAATATAAAAATGGATATATTGGGTCTCTCAACAAGCCCAAGCAGTGGGGGGGCATACGCACTGATTCTTTCTGAAACAGATGGGAACAGGCGCCTTCCGATTATTATCGGAACATTTGAAGCCCAGGCAATTGCGCTTGAGTTGGAAAGTATAAAACCTCCACGCCCAATGACTCATGATCTGTTGAAAAACATGGTTCTGAGTTTCGATTCCAATGTAAATCAGGTTGTAATAAATGATTTGAATGAAGGTACATTTTTTGCTCAGATCCATTATAAAAAAAATGATAAACAAGTGGAACTGGATGCACGCCCCAGTGATGCAATTGCACTTGCAATTCGTTTCGGTGCCCCGATATTTGTGAACCAAAAAGTACTTGATGAAGCAGGTATCATTACCGAAGATACTGTGAGTAAATCGGAGGTTACCGACAAGCCGATAGAAGGGGAAAAAGAATTGACTCAACTTGAAGAGCTTGAGCTGAAACTTCAGACAGCTATCGAAACGGAGAATTATGAGAAGGCTGCCAAGTTGAGGGACGAAATAAAAAAATTAAAAGGATAACGTGAATCTGACATCCATTCCATTTTCTGAACTACCTTTTACTAAACTTTTTCGGGACTACATAACAGATTATAACAAACTCTCAGCCTTCTTTGAGACAAATCCCTTCTCTGATGAAGAAATTGAATCCAGCATCAATGAGTTCTCCTGTGTGGGTAACCGGAAAAACATTGTAAATTATTTAAAAGAGTATAACAGTCTTTTTGATGCAGGTCCCCAGATCATTCAAACCATCGAAAAATTTAACGATGAAGAAACGTTTGCAGTTGTAACTGGTCAGCAGCTTATTCTTTATGGGGGACCGCTCTTTACTATCTATAAAATACTGACCGCCATATCCTTTGCCCGCCGTTGGGAGAAAAAATATAACCGACCCTTTATACCCGTTTTCTGGATGGCTGATGAGGATCATGATTATGATGAGATTGCAGAATTAGGTATTCCCGGTGAAGAAGACCACCGTAAATTTTATCTGCAAACAGAATCAGCCCGAGTGCCCCGTGTAGGTGAAATACAGTTTAATGATACGTTTAAATCGTTTCGGCGTGCAGTTAAAGAGGCACAGTTCGATACCGATTTTACTGAACTACTCTGGAGTGACCTGGATTCTTTTTATCACGAAGGAGCCACTGTTGGACAGGCTTTCGGGCGGTTGATTTTGCATCTTTTCGGGAAACATGGCCTGGTGCTTGCCGGAACCAATTCATCTCACGCCAAAGAGATGATCAAAAAACCGATGCAGCAAAGTGTTCAACAATCGAATAAAAAATATAAATTACTGAAAACCACTTCTGATAAGCTTGAAAAAGCCGGATATCACAGCCAGGTAAATGTACAGCTTTCCAATCTTTTTTGGATTGATGATGAGAACAATCGTATTAAAATCAATGCAGAAAATGAAACCTGGACAGCAGACGGTAATGGAAAGAGCTGGACTCAGCATGAATTGATTGATGATATTGATCAAAACAGTGAAAAATTTTCTCCGAATGTTTTTTTAAGGCCTGTAGTGCAAAATCATCTGCTGCCTGCCATCGCCTATGTAGCAGGGCCGGGTGAGACCGCTTACTACGCGCAGATGAAAACCTTTTACCGGGAATTCGGACTAAAAATGCCTCTCATTCTCCCGCGATTCAGTTCAACGGTTATGGAATCTTCCATCGACCGGATTTTTGATAAACTTCCGTTTTCATTGCAACAATATAATCAGCGGATTGAGGATCTGGAATCAGCTTATATCACCCAGACTGATTCACCCGATATTGAAGAAATATTTAAAAGATGGAAAGATTCGGCCGAAGAAATTTCAGAACAGCCGGTTCAGGAAATAGAAGAGATTGACCCCACGCTTAAAGGAAGTTCGGAACGGGCAAAAACGATCTTTTTTACTGAACTGGATAAACTGAAAGGAAAAACCTACCGATCACTCAAAGAACAGGAAAAGACACAACTTAAACGAATCAGAAAAATTCAGAACAATTTATT
>SLGL01000172.1 GCA_007123785.1 Balneolaceae bacterium | reverse complement strand
TTTTCAGCCAAATCCTTTTGGGTTATTTTCTCATATTCATGGAGCAGCAAAATCAATTCTACGTATGGAGTGGCAAGTTTGTGCTCTTTGAAATAGTTATCAAAAAACTGGCATACTTCCCGGCTAAATGAATTGAGTATCGCATGCATGACAGGAGAGATTAATTAAAGTTGTACATACATAAAGCACAAAATATTTCAATAATCCAAATTCAGGAATTATAAGCCCCGAAAATACAACCTCACATTTCCTTTTAAGTGTGTGAATTGCGATCTTTCACAATATCCCGATCTTATCATGTACAGAGTTCAGCTTAAAAATTTCGAAGGCCCCCTTGACCTGCTTCTTTTTTTTATCAAAAGAGATGAGCTGAACATTTACGACATCCCAATCTCTCACATAAACAGGGAATTTTTAGAATATATCCGCCTGATGGAAGAACTGGACCTGGATATTGCCAGTGAATTCATCTATATGGCCAGTATGCTTATGTCGATTAAAGCACGAATGATGCTGCCTGCAGAGAGTGACGTGGATGATGACCTGGACGAGGACGATCCGCGCTATGAACTAGTCCAGAAACTGCTGGAGTACAAACGTTACAAAGAGATGGCTGAAAAGCTCACCATTATCGATGAAGAAACCCGGAAAAAATACTACCGTGGTTATACCGATTCCGATGAAGTGCAAAAACAGGCATCAGGTGAAGCACTGAAAGATGTAACACTTTTTGACCTGATGGCCGCTTTCCGCAAAGTTCTCGCCGATATCAAACGTCAAAACACCTATCATAAAGTGGAAAAGGTGAAGATGACAGTTGAACAACAAACGGAGTATATTCTGGATCTGCTCCAGGAAAGGGGACGCTTTTCATTTTACAACATATGTATGGAATTGAAAACAAAAGCCGCAATCGTGGTTACCTTTCTTGCAGTTCTGGAAATGCTGAAAGAGCAGCAAATCAACTTGTTTATCGAAAACAACAATCCCATAAACTTTTTTATCGACCTGAAGCCAGTTGACGAAATTATCGGCCAGGCACCCAATGAAAATATTTCACCATGAAAAAAACTATCTTCGCCCTGTTTTTTATAGCTGCAGGCTGTGCAGGAACCAACTCGATTACCTACGATACCTCTACGGAAAATTTACTGCAATTCTCCGAAACCATTGACTCTGATTTTCTTAGGCACCATCTACAAATTATCGCACACGACAGCCTTGAAGGAAGGGACACAGGGATGAGGGGGCAGAAAATTGCAGCCCGTTACCTGGCTGAATTTTATGAAGACCTCGGCTTTACACCCAAAGGTGATAATGACACCTGGTTCCAGCATTTTGAACTTAATGCCATTGCCACCGATAGCCTTGTATATACAACTTATCATGTTGAGGGTAGCGACTCACTTGCCATCAACACTACAGTGGAAGCTCCCGGTTCATACGGCCATTACTACCGAACATTTGGCGGAAATATGCCGCTGGAGGGTGACATCGTTTTTGCCGGATTCGGAGTGAACGATTACGAACGAAATATACACCATCTTGACGGGGATGAACTGGAAGATAAATGGGTGATGATTTTTGATGACATCCCTTATGTTGTGGATGGCGACACACTGATCAATCCGAGAATATCCTCTAATAACCGCATGAGCCTCATTTTAAGGAATTACAATGCAAAAGGAATTCTGCTGATTTCCGATCAGTCTTCTGCAAACTATAATGAAGCAGCCGAGCGACATTCCCGCCTGGTGGCCAATCCGGCAAATCTGAGCCTCCGCTATCTTCAGCAGGGACAACGCGGACAAAGTATGCCGGTTGCAGAGCTGCAAATTAGTCCGCTGATGGCAGCCGGGATACTTGGGCTGGGAAGTGAAAGCGATCTGGATGCTGCCCGTGATTCCCTGATTAAAAACATACACGATTTTCGAGCTTCTCAAACCTCACACTATCTGCGTTATGAACCGTATGCCGGACCCGGATTTCTGGAAACTGAAAATGTACTGGCCTATTTCGAAGGCGCCGATCCTGAACTAAAAGAAGAAGCCCTTGTTCTGGTAGCGCACTACGATCACCTGGGTATTGGCTCTCCGGATGAAACCGGGGATATGATTTATAACGGCGCCGATGACAACGGCAGTGGAACCGTGGCACTGATGGCCGTTGCCAACGCCCTGAACCAAGCCAGGCAAGCTGGTTATAAACCAAAACGAAGTGTGCTCTTTCTCCACGTTTCAGCCGAGGAGGTAGGGCTGCTGGGTTCACGCTACTATTCCGATCACCCTGTAATTCCGATCGAAAATACCATCGCCAATTTTAATGCCGATATGGTGGGAAGAAGTGATTCCCGAAATGTGGAAGCCGGAGACACCGATTATGTATATCTTATTGGCGGGGATATTATATCATCAGAGCTGGACAGCATGGTTGTTGCCGCCAATGAACGCAGTGTAAACATGAGAATCGATCGTCATTACAATAATCTAAACGATCCGAATCAGTTGTTCCGCAGGAGTGACCACTGGAATTTTGGGCGACTCAGTATTCCATTCGTCTTTTTCTTCACCGGTCTGCACGATAATTATCACCGGCCATCAGACACCGTAGACAGAATTGAGTTCGATAAATATACCCGGATTGTTCAACTGATCTACTCTTCAACCATAAAAGTAACCAACGCTGATGAACGGCCTGAAGTAGACAACCAGGAATTTATTGATATTACCAACCGGGTGCCGAGATAACCGTATTTATTTGCATGTACAAACCAGATAAAAAAATCCTTTCTTTCCCACTGGATGATGTAAAGTTAAAGCAAGTCGTATCTGTCCGAAAAGTAACCCACTCGGTTTACTCAAATGGTTGGTTGAACATTGGCCCAAAAGAATTTTTTATGAAGATAAAGGGCGTGGGTAGTTTTTATGCATGTGACGGGGATTATGTTGAGATTGCACCGGTAAAAGGAGTAACCAACAACTCTGTAGAGCTATACCTTAACGGTTCGGTGTATGGTGCTATTCTTCATCAACGGAAGATGCTGCCATTGCATGGAAGTTCGTTTGAAACAGAAGGACGCGGTGTGATGCTTTGTGGAGAATCGGGTGCAGGAAAATCATCGCTCACTACTTCTTTCTGCCTGAATGGAGCAGGATTTCTCACTGACGATGTGTCTCCGGTTATACTTCGGGATGGCCTTCCTCACATCCTCTTCATGATGTTTTGATGCTTGCCATTGGCGACGTGCAGGAAGTTGACATCCAAAAAATCAGTGATTAGGAAATTTTACAGATGCCCACGGAAATGACACCATTCTTACTCAGTAAACCTCCAGGAACATTCGTTCTGCTGGTTTTACACCGGTTTTCAGTTCATCCCGGGTCCAGTGTGCCGGGTCTTTTTCCATGAGCGTGTCATCCACTTTCAGGTAATCGAACTTACCCATCATCGCCAGAATCTGGAAAATTCCGGTTTCCATTCCTTTCAGACCACAGATATAGATCAGCGTGTTATCTTTTTCAAGGATTGGCTTCATAAGATCAGCCCGGTCAATGAGTGAATACTGCACATAAGGTTTGGTGCCGTCTGCACGCGGGTCTTCCCTGGAAACCGATTTTAGATACCGAAATGAAGAGTGTTTCTGATCCAACTCTCCGAACAGGTTTTTATATAGCAGATCGGTTCTATACGGACAGCCAAAGGCCAGTACAAGATCGTTACTGTAATCCATCCTCAGGAGATCCATAATCATTCCGCGGAAAGGTGCAATTCCGGTGCCTGTAGCAAAAAAGAGATAGTTGTAATCCTGTGGGTTTTCAGGCAGAATAAACCGCTTACCTGCAGGCCCTGTCATCAGAATTTTGTCGCCCGCTTTTCGGTTGCAAAGATAGTTAGAGCAAACACCCAAAAAGAGTTCCTGTGTCTCCCAGTGTTCATCGATCACCCGTTTTACAGTGGTAGCATAAATTTTTCCTCTGCCATCTTCCCCGCCCGAAGGTGAACAGCTCGAATACAGACGCACTTTGTGTGGCCGCCCGTTTTCATCAATACCCTCGGCAATGACTCCCACACTTTGGCCGGGCACAATGCGGTTCTCGAGGTCCGTTCCGGAGACATCAAATTCGATATGGCGAACAAAGTTTGGAGAGGAAGAGTCTGTGGCAATTTCGCTTTTGGTGATGGGCACTGTAACCGGATTCCGCGGTTTGTAAAAGTGCATGTCAACATCAGGAAGAGAGATTGTTTTTTCAGTCGTAAGTGGCATGTTGGTTCGGTTTTTTGATAGGTGACAGTTCAGATAAATTTATCGCGGCGGTAACTCTGCAGAATTTTCAGGTAGTTGGCCCGTTCGAATGCAGCCGGTTCGGCAACTGATGCAGAACTCATTGCACCCTGCATCTGCCCAACCGACTCGTAGCCTTTCTCATCCATCCACTCCTGCAAACCCTCAATCAGTATACGAATAGTACCAATACCTTTCTGTAAAAGCAGTGATGTCATCATGACGACATCTGCACCGACAAGAAGCATTTTGACCACATCTTCCGAAGTATGAACTCCAGTAGTAGCGGCAAGACTGCATCCAAGATGTGGCCGAAGAATGGCTATCCACCGGAGTGGAAGGCGTTTTTCAAAGGAATGGCTCAGTTCCAGGCCAGGAGTAACATCCAGAGTTTCAAGATCGATATCGGGCTGATAAAATCGGTTGAAAAGGACAAGTCCATCTGCACCGGCCATTTCCAGTTTGGTGGCCATGTTGGCAAATGCACTGAAATAAGGACCCAGTTTGATTGATACCGGAATATTCACAGATCTTTTTACAGTTTTCAGATTTTCGAGGTACATTTTCTCCACCGTCTCCGAGGTCATATCAGGGCTTGCCGCAATGTAGTAAATATTCAATTCCAGTGCATCAGCTCCGGCTTCTTCCATCCGTTTAGCGTATGACATCCATCCCCCCTTCGAAACACCATTCAGGCTGGCGATAACAGGAATTTCCACTTCTTGTTTTAAACGTGCAATATGCTCAAGATAATCGTCCGCTTCGAGATTGTGATACTCCTCAGGTTCAGGAAAGTAGCTCAGTGCTTCGGCGTAGCTTTCTCCGGTTGTAGTAAGAAAGTGATCGAGTGCACGGTTCTCATGAATAATCTGCTCTTCAAAAAGCGAGTAGAGTACAACTGCTGAGGCACCGGCATCCTCCATCTTTTTCACATTTGAAACTTCACTCGAAAGCGGGGAGGCCGATGGCACCAGCGGATTTTTAAGTGTCAGACCAAGATATTTGGTTTCAAGGTTCATAAAGTTTCTCCATCTCTTCATAGTGCCGCCACTGTTTATTGACATGAGCCTGAGCCTGATCCATTAGTGATTTGGCAGCTTTCGGGTTTGATTTATTAAGCATCAGGTAACGCATTTCGTTGTTCGCGTACTCTTTGAATGGGATCTTCGGTGCTTTGGAATCGAGCTGAAATGGATTTTTCCCTTCACTTGCCAGCATCGGATTAAATCGGAACAGCGGCCAATACCCTGACGTAACAGCCAGTTTCTGCTGGTTGAGGCCATATTTCATATCGTACCCGTGAGCAATACAGTGACTGTATGCAATAATAATCGACGGGCCGGGATATTTTTCCGCTTCTATAATTGCACGAATTGCCTGTGTGTCGTCTGCACCCATCGCTATCCTGGCAACGTAGGCTTCACCGCCGCTTACAGCCAGCATACCCAGATCTTTTTTGGGCGATTCTTTTCCTCCAGCTGCAAATTTCGCGATAGCTCCAAGTGGAGTTGCTTTGGAACGCTGACCGCCCGTGTTGGAGTACACCTCTGTATCCAGCACAAGGATGTTCACATCGCGGCCGCTTGCCAGAACGTGATCCAGTCCGCCATAGCCGATATCATAAGCCCAGCCGTCACCACCGATGATCCACACACTTTTCCTTACCAGGTAATCGGCCAGACTCAGCAGCATCCGGCTCTCCTTCGATTCATTCCTCTCCAGATACTCTTTGAGTTTTCGAACTCTCTCACGCTGTTCAAAAATACCGGCTTCATCTGATTGGTCGGAATTCAAAATTGCAGTGGAAAGTTCTTCGGGTATAGATCCGTTCATCCGTTTCAAAAGCTGTAACGCCTGTTCGTTCTGTTTGTCTATTGTGATGCGGAAACCAAGGCCAAATTCTGCGTTGTCTTCAAAAAGAGAGTTCGACCAAGCCGGGCCAAGTCCTTCGGCATTTTTTGTCCACGGTGTGGTGGGCAGGTTACCTCCGTAAATCGACGAACAGCCGGTAGCATTTGCCACGATCATCCGTTCACCAAAAAGCTGAGTAACCAGTTTGATATAAGGCGTTTCCCCACATCCTGCACAGGCACCGGAAAACTCAAACAGTGGTTGCAAATACTGTGATCCTTTCACTGTGTTGGTCTTCAGTGCGGTACGGTCATACTCAGGAAGGTCAAGGAAGAAATTCCAGTTTTCTTTCTCCTGTTCCATAAGAGGTTCCGTCCAATCCATATTGAGTGCTTTGCGTCCCACTTCCTGCCTGTTTTTAGCGGGGCAAACTTCCACACAAAGTTCACATCCGGTACAATCTTCGGGTGAAACCTGGATGGAAATTTTGGTTTTATCAGGCCATTCGCGGCCTTTTGCATCCATAAATTTGAACGCAGCAGGAGCTGCCTCGAGGTAACTCTCATCAAACGCCTTCACACGTATGACAGAGTGCGGACATACCATCACACACTTGCTGCACTGGATACAAACGTCGGGATCGAGTACGGGAATCTGCTGAGAAATATTTCTCTTTTCCCACATCGCTGTTCCGCTTGGAAATGTACCATCTGCCGGGAATGCACTCACGGGAAGTTCATCACCCTGACCTGCAATAATTTCGGCAATTACTTTCTGAACAAATTCAGGTGCCTCCTCCGAAACAGTTCGCCGCATCGCTTTATTTGAAGTATCATCTTTAGCGAAAGATTTCGGATCGATCTCGAAAAGATTTTCCAGGGCAAGATCTACAGCACGGTGATTTGCTTCTCGAACGGTACGTCCTTTTTTACCGTAGGTGTTGTCAATCGCCTGCTTGATGAAACCAATTGCTTTGTCTTTTTCCAGAATTTCTGAAATTGCAAAAAAGCAGGCCTGCATCACCGTATTGATCCGGTCACCCACTCCGCTTTCCCTGGCAACCCTACCGGCATCTATGCAGTAGAGCCGAATCTCTTTTTCAATCAACTCTTTTTGAACATTTTCGGGAAGATTTTGCCAGATTTCCTCTTTTGGCCAGGGTGTATTCAGCAGAAAAACAGATCCATTACGGGCATATTTCAGCATATCATACCTGTTAAGGAAGGCAGATTGATGGCACGCCACAAAATCAGCTTTTTCGATGAGGTAGGGAGAACGGATCGGTTTGCTGCCGAAGCGCAGGTGTGATGTAGTTATCGCTCCAGATTTTTTTGAATCGTAAACAAAATAGCCCTGCACATGGTAGTCCGTCTGCTCCCCGATGATTTTAATAGAATTTTTGTTAGCACTTACAGTTCCATCAGAACCAAGTCCGAAGAATACTCCTTCAAAAAGATTTCCATCAGGTCGCACAGGCTTGTTTTCATACGAAAGGCTTGTGTGCGTTACATCATCATGAATACCGAGGGTAAAGTGATTTTTCTGTTCCTTTTTTTTCAATTCGCTGAAAACTGTACGGACCATCGAAGGAGTAAACTCCTTGGAAGAAAGTCCATACCGCCCGCCAATCACAGACGGGAAGTTTTGATCTGAACCGTTTGAGAACATTTTTTTCTCGCGGAGTGCAGTCACTACATCGGTGTAAAGAGGCTCTCCTGTGGCACCGGGCTCTTTGGTACGGTCGAGAACAGCAATCGATTTCACGCTTTCGGGGAGAGCTTTCAGAAATGCTTTGGTATCAAACGGGCGATAGAGCCGCACTTTTACAACACCTGTTTTTTCTCCTTCATTGTTAAGTGCATCTACAGTCTCATGAACGGTATCTGCGCCGGATCCCATGATCACAATAACACGGTCGGCATCTTCCACTCCGTAATAGTCGAAAAGATTATAAGATCGTCCTGTTAGTTGAGCAAAACGATTCATTGCTTCCTGCACAATCGCCGGACATTTCTGGTAGAACAGATTTGCTGCTTCCCGCGATTGAAAAAAGACATCGGGGTTTTGTGCGGTGCCGCGGATAAAAGGATGGTCTGAAGAGAGTGCCCGTTTACGGTGGGCAATCACCAGTTCATCATCAATCATAGCCCTCATCTGATCTTCTGTGACAACTTCAATTTTCTGTATTTCGTGCGAGGTTCTGAACCCGTCAAAAAAGTGAATAAACGGGATTCGGGATTCCAGTGATGCGGCATGTGAAATCAATGCCAGATCCATCGATTCCTGTACATTCGCAGATCCCAGCAGCCCCATCCCGGTCATGCGCATTGCCATCACATCGCTGTGGTCGCCAAAAATGGAGAGGGCGTGTGTAGCAATAGATCGTGCTGCCACATGAATCACCGTGGAATTCAGTTCTCCGGCTATTTTGAATAGATTAGGCATCATCAAAAGAAGCCCCTGCGATGCTGTAAACGTTGTAGTGAGCGCACCGGTTTGCAATGAACCGTGAACCGTTCCTGCTGCCCCCCCCTCACTCTGCATTTCGATGACTTCAGGCACACTGCCCCAGATATTTTTTCTGCCGGACATCGTCCAGGCATCGGCCCATTCCCCCATCGGAGATGCGGGAGTGATCGGATAGATGGCAATCACTTCATTTAAACTGTGTGCTACCATTGCCACGGCTTCATTGGCATCGGTTGTGATAGTTTCTGGTTTTTTTTTCAAAACAATCCCTCCACTTTTCAGGCTTTTTTAGATTCCGGGGCATCACTTCTGCAGGACTTCTTCTCATTCTCCGGATAGCTGTAACTATTAAATTATTCTGTGGAGGTTAAATATAGTACAGGTAATTACTGAAATTAGAATAGGGAATTCACTTACTGTTGTGATGAATCTTGCCTGCTGACTTTGAAATCTTTGCCCTCACAGCTATCTTAAAAGAAAAAAACCGCTATCAACAAAGCAGCCCATAATACCGCCCGATATTACGACAAGCTCGCCAAGCGGTATGAGAATCAGCATCGTTCTTATCTCATGCACACTCACGAAAAACTGCTTGATCAGCTTGAGATCGACCCGGAAGATGAAGTTCTGGATGTGAGTGCCGGAACCGGATTGATGGCTGAGGCTATTTTGAAAAAGTTTGGAAGTGTACGAAAGCTTGTTCTTAACGATCCTTCTGCGAAAATGCTGGAAGAAGCACGGTACCGGCTTCGCTATGAAGAAGCGGAATTTACTACCCATTTCGCCGAAGAACTGCCATTTGATGACAGCTCGTTTTCACAGATTATTTGCCTGAACGCATTTCACTATTACACAGATCAAGTGAAGGCTTTGGGCCATTTCAGGAGGTTACTGAAACCCGGGGGCACACTTTGGCTTCAAGACTGGAACCGGTCGGGCTGGTTTGTAATATTGAATCAGTTCATCAGCCAGCTTACTCCAGAGCATATTAACACACGATCGGAAGATGAATTTAAGAAGATGCTTGCCGATGCCGGTTTCTCCATTCG
>SLGL01000310.1 GCA_007123785.1 Balneolaceae bacterium | reverse complement strand
TTTCTTGATGAGATTGGGGACACCCCAAAAAACATTCAGGTAAAATTGTTACGGGTACTGGAAAGCGGTGAATTTTTCAGAGTGGGATCCAGTAAATTATCAACAGTTGACGTTCGTGTCATTGCAGCAACCAACCGTGACCTATGGGAGCTGGTTAAGGACGGGGCTTTCCGCGAAGATCTTTATTACCGACTCGATACGGTAAAAATCAAATTACCGCCACTCCGTGACAGACAAGAAGACATCATCCCGATTTTTCGAAAATTTGTAACCGAGTTTTCATCGAAATATGATTCGGTTTTCCAGGGATTTTCGGATGAAGCCAAAGAGCTGCTGGTTTCATATCGCTGGCCGGGCAATGTGCGTGAACTCCGCAATGTAGCCGAGCAGCTTGTTGTGCTTGAAAAATCGCAGTTTATAGATAAAGACCGTCTCCAAAAATACCTGAAGGGTCGTCAGTTTCTCGGTTCAACTGACAATCTTCCGGTACTGTCAAAATCGGAACGCGAGCAAAACTTTGAAAACGAAAGTTCATCGGCCGATATGGGCATTATTTACAGGGCACTGGTTGAAATGAGAACGGATATTTCAGACCTGAAAAAAATGCTTGCCAAATTTCTCTATTCAACAATTGCAGATAAGAACATCAAAGCACTACCCGGTGCCACTCCGCGTAATATTGATCCGAATGACATTTCGAGCCATCTGCGAAAACAGATGGATGACTCTTCTCTGGGAATTCGCTCGGTAGATTCGTTCGATGATGTGGACGACAACGACAAAGAAAACGATGACATAGAAAGCTTTTTCCGGGAAAAAGAGATACCATCTATCGAAGAAGCAGAAAAATTTCTAATAGAACAGGCTTTAAAACGTTTTGATGGGAACAGAAGAAAAGCCTCAGAGACGCTTGGCGTCAGTGAGCGAACTCTTTACAGAAAACTTGATCAATATGGTTTACAGTAGAAAATTTGCAGGTAAACTTGTTGCTGCATTACTCCTTATGACCGGCTGTATGAGTTACAGCTTTACAGGCACCTCGATTCCCTCGGATGTTCGAAACATCTATATTCCGTTTTTCCCGGACCGCTCTCAAAGCGGTATGGGTGATCTGAGTGACCGCCTGAACCAGGCACTCATCAACCGCTTTGTAAACCAGAGCCGTCTCTCACTCGCAAACGATGAAGACGGAGCAGATGCTTTTGTTGAAGGAGCAATCCAGAGTTATTCCAACCGTCCGTTCAGTGTGGGTGGAGATGAACAGGCCAATTTGAATGAGATCAGAATTACTGTTCAGGCTACCTTTCAATATGCCACAGACGATGAACCGCTCTGGAGTAAGAGTTTCAGCGGCAGTGCCACCTATGATGTACTGGACAATCCTGTAGACGGAGAGATAGCAGCAGCACAAGCAGCGCTTCAACAAATTTCCAATAATATGTTTAATGATGCCGTGAGTAGTTGGTAATTAAACGATCCTTATTTATCATTCTTCATGGATTTAGAGTCTTACCAAATACCAGAATCGTACAAAAGTTATATCGAAAAATTTGAGACTGATCCGGAAGATGCGATCAAAAGGCTCAAAAACCATGTTGAAAAACGTTCGGCCGGTGCTATCGGTTATTTTTTTCTTGCATGGCTTTACTTGAAAAATGACGACAGAGACCGGGCTATTGATGCCGCCTGGAAGGCAAAAGTAAGAGCTCCCGGAAGCCGTTTTATTGAACGGCTGCACTATTTCATTTCCCATCCAAAATCATTCGAAGCCTGGGAGCCTGAAAAAAAACGCATTGAGCTCAAGCGAAAAATTCATGAATTTGACCGCCCCCACCCAATCAGCGACCTTGATTCCCTAATCACCCGTCTCTCCTCCATTGAAACCCGCCGGATGCGTCCTATTCTTTCAGATGAAAGCGAACAGCCCGACCTCAGTAAAAAAAGTGAGGATGTAGATGACATTGTAACCGAAACACTCGCGGTTATTCATGAGAAACAGAAAAATTTCACTGCAGCAATCTCAACTTACAAAAGTCTCAAAAAGAAAAACAGCTCGCGCAAAGAGCATTACGAGAAACAGATTAGCCGCCTGGAACAACTTATGAAGGATGGTAAAAAAGAGTAATCCCGCTGAAGACCCGGTTGAATAATCACAGAATACATTAAATTTCCCGGAAAAATGCGGACTGAATATCGAAAATTCATGCCTTCACAAAGGCATTATTCTTTTTTTCGTGGCCAATGGTTGTTGCCGGTCCATGGCCGGGATAGACGTTTACCTCATCGGGCAGAATATACAGCTTATCCCGAATGGATTGAGCCAGCAGTTCAAAATTACCCTTGTAAAGATCGGTTCGTCCGATACTTTCCCGGAACAATACATCTCCCGCAATAAGTGTGCTGTACTCTTCAAAATAGAGAGAAACATGATCAGGTGAATGACCGGGGGTATAGATCACATCAAAAGAAAAATTACCAATAGAAAAATCATTCTGTTCCGGAAGTGGTTCAGGCTCAAAATCAAAACCAGAAGCACGAAAACCGAACATTTGCGCCTGATTCGGAAAATTTTTCCATAGATAAAGATCGGTATGATTCAGATAAACAGGAACGTCTAAATCCTTCATCACCCGGTCCAGGCCAAGGACGTGATCGACATGAGCATGGGTTAGGCATACTGCCTTCAGCTCCGACTCACTTTTGGAAAGTTCTTCCTGAAAAGCGCGGTACTCCGAGGGGTCAAAAAAGCCGGGATCAATCAAAATGGCACTACCGGATTTTGTAATCAGGTAGGTATTTTCACTGAAAGGCCCGACAGTAAATAGTTTAATTTCCATCAAATAATATTTTATCAGTTTAAAGAATGATCTGGATAATGTTCTGTGTCAAAAATAGTTTGATAATGACTGATTCGAAAAAGAATTTGTTATTGAAGAGTTAATCCGGATTGCTCACCAAGAGAATTTTTATTCAGTAAGTCCCTGTAGCGCTGCCCGCTATGTTATAACTTCGAGGGTCTGGAAAGCTTCGCAGGGTAGGCAAAGAACTTTGTACGCTTGCTCTCCGTAGCTTAATGCGATGGAGAGCCATTTTAGATTCAACGCAGCTCAGGGGGGAATCTCACGGATTTACACTGAGTTTAGCGCAGATTCCCGCAAAATATCAGTGAAAAACCCCAACTGCGACAGTTGAGATATTTACTGTGAGATATCCGGGTTAATCCTCAATCATCCACCGATAGGTTCGATGCGTTTTATGGTGATAGCACCCGAGTGCTTCCAGGCTGCGCTGCATCAGCCAGTTTTTTTCGCTGACCCAGCCACCTTCGAGATGTTTGAGCTGAGGGGCAGCTTTGTGAGTCATCTGTATTCCCCGCACAAATGTAAGTGCTTCAAGGCCGAGTTTCCGGTATTTAGGAAGAGTGCCAAATACAGCAACCCGCAATCGGGTGGCTGTCCGGCGAATTCGAAAAACTTTCGGGAAATGCCACCATTTCAATTTCCCATTGGTCTGGGCAGAAATTTCATTTAAATCGGGAATACTTACGATGAATGAAGCAGGTTCACCGTTCACAAATGCTATCAGTACGCTTTCGGGTATCATAATCCTTTTGAGCTGGTTTACCATTCTATTCACCGTTTCGCGGGTAAGTTCGGTAAACTCATGTTCACGATCGGTAATATCCTGTTCACTCCATGCCTGATTGTAAATAGTTCGGATCGCCTCGGCATCTTCCTCAATTTTTTTTAAATCGATGGGCCTCAGTTTCACTCCGGGGCGGCTTTCTATCCGGTTTGTGATGCGAACCAGCCGTTCGGGCAGGGGAATGGAAAATTCTCGTTTATAGCTCCAGTGGTCGTCGAGTTTTTCAGCTCCGGTTTCTTCCAGTCTTGTTTTGTAATAGGGCGGATGATAGAACATTCCGTAGATAGGTGGTTCATCGAAATTCTCAATGAGAAGGCCCCAATAGTTGTCGTTTTCTCCGAAATTGATCGGGCCCCGGAATGCTTTATACCCTCTTTTTTTGTGCCACTCTTTACAAAAACGGATCACATCATCGGCCACATTCTGCTCATTAACCATCTCAAGGAACCCCATTCCACCCATACTTGGCTCGAAAACGGTATCTTTTTCGGAGTGATTCATCACAGCAAAACGGGCCACGATTTTATCCCCTTCAAACATCAGGTAGCGTTCACACTCCCCCTTTTCGAAAAAAGTATTTTTATCTTGATTAAATATATTTTCAATTTCAAAGCGCAGAGGAGGTATCCAGTTGGAATTTTCCTTGTATAATGAAAACGGAAAATGGTGAAAGAGATCGATCTCTTTTTTATTCTCAATTTTTTGAAACCTGTATGCCATCAGTTCAAATCTATTCTTACCTTTAAGGGTGGGTTCGGTTCTTCCCGGCAAGAGGGTTCAATCGGGCCTCCCTCCGGAAAACACTCCGTGAAGGTACAAGGCATCGGCCATTCAACCAAACTTCTTTAACCGCTTTCTGAGTGAAGCTTCAATCAGAATCTACATCATGACAAAGAGAGCATGGCTTGTTCTTCTTCTTTTGTTTTCCTGCACAGCAGCTGTGCTTCTGCTGTGGAAAACCGAGCCGGTTGAAATGCATTCGCTCACATCCACAAACCAGCTCGACTCACTTATTACCCTCACTTTCCGGGAATTTCAGCTCCCTCCGGAGCGGGTTCGAATGCATACTGTTGAGATCGATTCCCTGTTCTCCCGAAATATTTATTCGGCCCGGGTTCCGGCCGATTTTTCCAAAACTTCATTTCATTATCACCTCCACCAGGAGTTGTGGCCATATGGAGCCAGAACAGTAGGCAGAGTGGAATTCCCTGATCGGAATCTGAGAATTCACGTATTATTTAATAACAAGGTGCACCGCTCCGTTTTCTTATATTCAGACCGGGAACTCGAATAACTGCAACAGGATTTAGTTTTATGAAATGGATTGAACCGAAAAAGTATCTCAAAAAGCTGGAGCTATCGGAGTTCCCCCAGCCTGATGTTATCGAGCTGAAATATCCGGTGCTGATGTGTCACGGATACGGTGGCTTTTCGATGCTTGTGACCCCGTCTCCGCTTCACAATCCTTGTATGAGACTCAGACATTACGGAATTCATGCATTTGCCCCGAATATTGTTCCTTATGCTACCATCGAAATCCGTGCAGAGCAGTGGGCTGAAGTCATCCATAAGCTCAAAAAAAAGTACGGTTATGAAAAAATGAACGTCGTTGCTCACAGTATGGGCGGGCTGGACATGCGTTACGCTATTTCAAAACTGGATATTGCCGATTCGGTTGTCTCACTCACCACCGTAGCTGCACCTCACAAGGGTACAAGCCTTGCCGAACTGGTGCTTACCGCACCCGATACAATTAAAGAAAAACTGGCAGAACTCGTAGACTGGTTTGGGGAGAGCATGTACCCGGCTCAAAAAAGTGATGCCGTAGCGGCAGTTGAACAGCTTACAAGAAAATACGTCACCGAAGAGTTTAACCCGAATACTCCTGATGTGGATGATGTTTTTTATTTTTCCTATAGTGCTGCCGTGGGAAAAGGAACCAATCATCCGCTGAATCCCATCTACCGCCTTCAGAACCAGTTGATTTATCAGAACGAGGGAGTGAATGATTCTTTTGTAACCGTTGAAAGCGCAAAGTGGGGCAAACATTTGAAAACACTCGACGTCAGTCACCTTGAACAGATTGAAATCCAGCTCAGTAAAGAGAGGCGGCCCAAAGTGGAAAACTTCTGGAAGGGATTGGTTTTAAATCTGCAGAAGTATCATTTGTGAGATGAAAAGCCTATAGTAACGTGCAATGCTGTACTTCCGGTTGAAACCTGACGGGTTTTGAAGGATTCGAACTACTAAAGCAAGATTTTGAGCTCTCAAACCCGTCAGGTTTAGGTTGACATGATGACAATAGGAATGTATAGCTAAAGCTCAATATCTTTCAGATCACTCAAAAGTGAGTAGGATGTCAGGTCATATTGTATAGGTGTTAGTGAAGCAAACCCTTTTTCAAGTGCTGAAATATCGTTATCGTCATCTTCATCCAGAAGCTGGAATTTTCCGGTCATCCAGTAATATGAGCGGTTGTTCGGATCAATTCTTCCCTCAAACTCTTCCACATACCGGCTATTGGCCTGTCGCACCCATTTAATTCCCTTTAGCGGACCTGCAGGTGCATTCAGGTTCAGGGTCACTCCTCTCGGCAGCCCGTGATTCAATACGTATCCGATCACTTTTCTGGCGGCATCCTTGGCCCCGCTCAAGTCGGCTTCTTCGCTCAGATCGGTACAGGAAACTGCGATGGATGGATATCCCAAAATGGTACCCTCCGTGGCCGCACTCACAGTACCGGAGTACAAAATATTGATCCCTGCATTGCTGCCGTGGTTTATCCCGCTCACCACAAGGTCAGGTTTACGGTTCAGGAGCTGGTTGTGGGCCAGTTTAATGGAGTCGGCCGGTGTGCCAGATACTGCCTGTCCATTGAAACGATTATCGATACGAAAGGCTCGGGATCGCAACGGTGTCTGAATAGTGATGGCATGACCCACAGCACTTTGCTGACGGTCGGGAGCGATAATTTCCACATCACCGAACTCATCGGCCACCTCGGCAAGGGCTTTAATTCCAGGGGAGAAAATACCATCGTCGTTACATACTAAAATTAACGGTTTCTGATGCTGACTCATGATGGATCAATTTTCTTAATTATACTGCTCATCCTCATTCGGAAAATCACCGGTTTTTACATCTTTTATATATTCTCCAACAGCATCCGACATGGCGGTGTGCCAATCAGCATAACGGCGTAAAAATCTCGGTGAAAAGTCTTTGTTGAGTCCGAGCATATCGTGTATAACGAGTACCTGCCCGTCGCAATAAGATCCGGCCCCTATTCCAATAGTAGGTACGGATACAGACTCTGTTACTTGTTTGGCAAGTGATGTTGGAATTTTTTCAAGTACAATAGAAAAGACGCCGGCCTCTTCCAGTTTTTTTGCATCCTTCAAAAGCTGATTGGCCTCTGCCTCATCTTTTGCCCTTACTTTATACGTGCCAAATTTGTAAATACTTTGTGGTGTCAGCCCCAGGTGTCCCATCACGGGAATACCAGCATCCACAATGCGTTTGATGGTAGAAGTAATCGATTCACCCCCCTCCAGTTTCACGGCGTGTGCCCCGGCTTCTTTCATCATTCGCCCGGCGCTGATCAGTGCTTCCTTTGTCGTTACCTGGTAGCTCATAAATGGCAAATCGGCAATAACAAGTGCTCGTTCCACACCACGCACCACACAAGAGGTGTGATAGATCATATGATCGAGAGTCATCGGTACAGTGGTATCGAATCCGGCCATCACATTACTGGCCGAATCGCCCACAAGAATCACGTCCACCCCGGCCGCATCCACAATTCCGGCCATGGTGTAGTCGTAAGCCGTTAGCATACTGATTTTTTCACCGCTGCGTTTCATATCCACAACGGTCTGAGTCGTTACTTTTTCGGGGCGGGTATCTTTATTTTGTGTGCTCATGCTTTATCTTTCGGTACAATCGCTGCTGATGCTTCAAGCTCGCAGACCACTTTCCCATCGACTGTGGCTTTTCCTTCCATTGTAACAAAATTTCGCCTCATGCCTGCCAGTTTTACTTCCATTTTAAGCTGGTCACCCGGAACCACCTGTTGTCTGAACTTTGCATTTTTGATTCCAGTAAAAACAATCAGAGTGTTTTGAGAGTCTTCCACGTGAGCTTTCATCAGCATGATACAACCGCTCTGGGCCATCGCCTCTACCTGCAGCACACCGGGCATGATAGGAGCACCGGGAAAATGGCCGTTAAAAAACTCTTCGTTGACGGTCACATTTTTGATGGTAACAATTCGGTTCTCCTCAGCTTCCAGGACTCTGTCGACAAGTAAAAAAGGATATCGGTGGGGCAGGTAATTTTTAATTTCTTCGATCTTCATGATTCAGTTTTCTGTCTGATTATTAATTTTCTGTTTTCGATCGGTTCAGTTTTTTTCTTATTTAGTGTAACAAAGGCAACTACTTAAATTCATACCTGGACTGGTGTAAGGTAAACAGGCAGGGAAATATACTAATTCTCTCCCACGGTACCTATATAGACATATGCGATGCCACCGGTTAGAGAAACCCCCTTTTCATTACTGAATGTCCCGGCTTCTTTCATCAAATCCAGAAATTTATCGCCAGCCGGAAATTTGGCGCTGGTTTCGGGCAGGTAGGTATAGGCCTCTCGGTTTCCACTGAGAAAGCCACCGATGGCAGGCATTACATGTTTGCTGTAGATTTTAAACGGTATCCGTACAACTCCTTTAGGCTGACCGAATTCCAGAACAACTACTCTGCCTCCCGGTTTCACTACACGCGACATTTCTTTGAGGCATACAAGCGGATCATCCACATTGCGGATGCCAAATGCAATACTGGCAATATCGAATGAATTGTCTTTGTAGGGAAGGTTCATCGCATCGGCCACTTCAAAATCTACCACCAGTTTCATTTTATCGGCTTTGTCAGGAGCGTGCTCAATCATCTCCTTGCAAAAGTCGGTGCCCAGAACGTAACCTTCATGGCCAACCGTCTGCTTGAATTCGATAGCAAGATCACCTGTGCCAGTAGCGCAATCCAAAACACGGTCACCAGGCTTGGCCCCGCTTTCGAGCACTGTTTTTTTACGCCAGGCGTTGTGCACACCAAATGACAGAATACCGTTGATTCGGTCATAATCATCCGCAATATCGGCGAACATACTTTTTACTTTTTCACTCATCGTATAAATAATTTCGTTCTGAAGCTATTTTCATGAATCATTTAGTTGCCTCAGCGATTTCAGGAAGGTAGATTTATTAAGTGATCGGTTTTATTGAGATAAACCGGATCAAACCTTTTTCCGTTAAAAACAAGCTGGTTTACAGCACCATTTGCGTGTTCAATCTGCTCCATATTCTTCAAGCCGTAGCCAAGCCATTCCGACAGTAAGATCCTGATCAGCCTTCCGTGTACTACCAAAACAAGAGTTCCCTTCTGCATTGAGCGCATGTATTCCTGTACGGCCGCATCTGCTCTTTCGAAAACTTCACCGGGTGATTCACCTCCCGGAATTTTCAAAAAAACCTCTCCTTTCTGCCATTCTTTAACAATTCCACCTAATTCGTTAGTTACACTATTGTAATCCACACCTTCATAATCACCAAAGTTCATTTCATCCAAATCCGAGTTTTTCAGAAATCTTACATTTGTATTTTTTTTATAGATTTCTGCTGTCTGCATAGCCCTGATAAGTGTACTGGTTGCCAGAAGATCAACCTGGTATTGGTTCAGATATCCGGCCAGTGCTTCAGCCTGTTTTATTCCGGTTTTATTAAGGGGAGCGTCTATTCCCCTGCCCTGCATAAGCCCTTTTCGATTGTATTCGGTTTCTCCGTGTCGGGCGATGAAAAGTCGAATTTTACTCATTTTTTATTTTTTTTATGATAATCAATAACTGCCTGTTGAACATACCTGTCGAGCTTCTCCACTTCTTTAGGCGGCATGTTCTGATAAAGTGAATATCTTACCAAAACCATTTTGAGTGTACGGTCATTCAACGGAAGTTTACCGTTCACTTTTTTGGCATCAAACCTGTCCCAAAGACG
>SLGL01000467.1 GCA_007123785.1 Balneolaceae bacterium | reverse complement strand
TCAGAACTGCATACGCTTCGGTCAGAATTTCCTCGAGTGTATCTTCGAGGATTTCAAGCCACTCCTCTTCAAGCTCTTCAAGCCGGTCAGAAAATTCCCTGCGATCTTCAAGTGTGATCGATTCATCATTTGAACCCATCTTCTCCTTGATGTCGGCAATCTGATCAGATACTTCCTGTGTTCTGTCTTTGATCAATTGTTTAAAACTTTCGGTTTTTTGCTTCAACTCTTCATCGCTCAGGCCCTTGATTTCATCTTCAAAACTTTTGATTTCATCAACTATCGGCCAGATTTTTTTCAGGTCTTTAGAGCTTTTGGTCCCGAAAATTTTGGTCAGGAAATTAGAAATTTGATCTAACATATAAGTAAAAGTCGTTTTTGGTTCAACTACACAAGTTACAGCTAAATCCGTCGTTGTTCAACAATAGCAGAAGGACGGCTCTGTTCTTCATCTCTGTTTTCAATTCAGAATTATAAAAAAATAAGATAAACAAGAAATGTGCCGAAGCCGCCACACAGAAAATTAACGTAATATTGGCAGAAAGATTGAGCAAAACCTCAGAGTAGAATTTCGAGATAAATTTGGGATTCGTATTTAGAAAAATTCTTCTTATTTTTGGAGTCTATCTAAAAATTGGATTTACGAATTTATTTTAATTAAATCAGGTCATGAAACGCACATATCAACCAAGTAAACGGAAGAGAGCGAACAAACACGGTTTCAGAGCAAGAATGAAGTCTAAAGACGGAAGAGCCGTGATTAATCGCCGAAGAAGGAAAGGACGGCATAAGCTCACCGTCAGTGATGAGAAAGGACCGAAATAGTCAGGATTCTCAAAAACCTGATTTCTCTTTACCGCGAAGTAAAATTCTTCGCGGAAGGCGAAACTTCCAACGCCTATTTGAAAAATCTACTGTGCTGAATTCTAACTCTCTCCAATTTCGATATCGTATCTATCAAAATCCTGATGAGGGCTGTTTTATCGGTTTTATCGCACCAAAAAAGAAAATTCGGGGTGCTGTTAAAAGAAACAGGGTTAAACGTTTGTTGAGAGAAGTCTATCGCACTCACCAATTTTATTTACAGGAACTATTCTCAGGAAAAACATTTGGCCTGCATGGAGTATTTATTGCCAACAGGCCAGATGTTACTTTCGCAGAAATCAGAGAGGAGATGGTTCCAATGCTTGAAAATCTGCGGGGCCGCCTCCAGCGATTGGAAAACAAACTTCCAGTAAAAGAAATACCGGAAACCCCTGCACCCAACAGTGAAAACTAAACTGATTTAGAATTTTGGACAGAAATACCGTAACCGGACTCCTGCTGATTTTTGCATTGACCATTGCCTGGGCCTGGTTCACAATGCCAACCGCTGAAGAAATGGAGCGCCGGCAAGCCGAACGAGACAGTATAGCAGCTGCACAGGCTGAACAACTCCCGGAACTCGATGACGATATTGATCCCGAACGCCAGGTACCTCAACCGGGCCTTCTTGACGAAGACGCTGTTTTGGACGGCGATATCACCGAAATGCCTGAAGCCAGACGTGCTCTGGGTGTTTTCGGTCAGCATGTTTATCCCGATACAGTTATAACCACCATTCGTACTTCACTTTATGAAATTACCCTCTCGAATGTGGGTGGCGGACCGATCAAATACACACTTACCAATCATCAAACGTGGGACCAGCAGCCTGTCCAGATGATTCATGACACGCTACGGTCTGCTTATTCACTCGGTTTTCTTTCTGAGCAGAATTATAATATCGAAACCAATGAACTGGTTTTTGAACCGTTAAATGATCCAGGCCTGGTAGAACTTGCCAATGACGAACGAACCCAGATTTCCTATCGGCTGAGGGTAGGTGATGGTGCTGAAATTATCTACAACTACACTTTCTACGCCAATCAATATGCATATGACCTGGATATTCAGTTTGTTGACATACAACAGTATATCAGCGGCAGCAATGTTGAGTTTGGCTGGACTTCCGCACTCAACCTTACAGAAAGAGATTTTACCCAGGACGCCCAAAATGCCGAAGCCAATGTTTTCCTGGGAGGCGGCCGTGAAAAGTTTCAGCTTGGGGAACAAGGCACCGGAGAGCAGCATTTTAACGGTACTATTGACTGGGTAATGAGCAAGACCCGGTTCTTCGGACAGTACATTAAGCCGGTAACCCACTCCAATGCAGCCATTCTCCGGGGTGAAATTGATGGTGAAATCGGACTTCCGGAAACCGTACACCGCTACGAAACTTACGTACAATCAAATTTTGTAAACCATCCCACACTCTCGTACGAACTTTATGCCGGTCCCCTTCAATATTATGATCTCAGGGAGTTCGACGATCATGCCTATGATGTGGTTGAAATCGGTTACGCACTGATCCGATGGTTTGCCGATCCTCTTGTTCGTTACCTTGTGATACCATTTTTTACATTCGGCAGCATATTCATTTCGAATTACGGTGTACTGATCATCCTTTTTGGTGTGATCGTAAAACTTCTGCTTTTTCCGCTCACTCAAAAGAGTTTCAAGAGCATGGCAGCGATGAAAGAGCTACAGCCGCAAATGAAAGAGATTCAGGAAAAATACAAAGATGATCCGCAGAAACAGCAGAAAGAAACCATAGCACTTTATCGCAAAGCGAAGGTAAATCCGCTTGGTGGCTGTCTGCCTATGTTGTTACAGTTCCCGATTTTGATCACTCTCTTTTTCTTTTTCCAGAACTCCATGATCATTCGGCAGCAGCCATTTTTATGGGCTGACGACCTGTCTGCCCCCGATTACATTCTGAGTCTGCCGTTCAGCATTCCGTTCCTGGGAGACCAGATTGCAGGCTTTGTGCTTTTGATGTCGGCAGCAATGTTCCTTCAGTCTAAAATTTCGGGTGGGATGAGCGCCGGAGCGGCACCAAGTGGTGGCCCCAACATGAAGGCTTTCATCTATGTGATCCCTTTTGTTTTACTTTTTGTGTTTAACAATTTTGCTTCGGGGCTCAGCCTCTATTACCTCGTTTACAATGTGCTTTCAATCGGACAGCAGGCACTCATCAACAAGCAGATGGGCAACAAAAAAGAGGATGAGGAAGACACATCGAAGAACCGTAAACGCCAGAGCAACAATAAAAAGAAAGGGAAAAAGCGAAATTGATTTTAACAGGACAGTATTCCTGAGAATCAGCCTGTACGTTTGAAGCCGGAATTTTCCGGCTTCAGTTTTTCTTACTTGTCAACTTCCTTACTTTTCTGATCCATGAAAAGTGTTGCTTCTGCCCACTTTCCGCAAGTTTTTGTAGACCAGGGCTATAAATGGCTCTTCAACCCAGTCTTAAAAAAGCGGTATAAAAACCGGCCGGAAGAGAGAGTACGCCTAAAATGGACGGAATATCTGCTTCACGACACTCTTTGGAAGCGAACCCGGATTGGATTTGAAACACCGGTGAAACTTCGCCAGGCAGAACATGAACTACGGGCCGACCTTCTTCTCTATACCGATCAGATAGAACCGCATATCCTTATAGAGTGTAAATCCCACTCAGTGAATCTCAATATATCAACTGCCGAACAGGCTGCACGGTACAACAGCAAAATCGGGGCCAGATACATCATTTTAACAAACGGATTGACCGATTTTTGTTATCATCTGAAAAATGGCAGACCCGAAATCAGTGAACTGCCTTTTCAAAATAAAGAAAACGGCCTGCAGAAAGATTTCAGATATTGGTCGGATCGTGGATTTGGTTCAAAAAAAAGTGACACAATTTTGAAAAAATGGCTTACATCTGCACTGAATGATTTCTGGATTGACGGAACGGGCGGGAATACTCAATATTTGCCATTTAAACAGTCATACCTGTCCGTACCGATGTCTCAGGAGTACCGTGTTTTTGATATGCAAGAGCATACAAGGCTGGCGGTATCATTCATTGGTTATCAAAAATCGCCGTCCTGGCTCGTAGCTGTTTTGAATCAAAATGGTTTAAACCGTAGCGTACTTACTGTTAACCTCGATGATCTTGCCGAAGGAAAGAAACAATCAGCCCGATGTTACACAGCAGGAAAAGAGATCGCCTCCGATGCCCGAAAACTACTGGACTACGATTTTGGAACGTACGAAGCAGATACCATTCATAAACTACCCGGTTTGTTGATGAAGTTTTTTAATTGAAGTACGGTTCTGCCGCCATTTTACCTTCGCATTAATAATTAAATTGATAGATTTATTTATTTTTTTGTGAGCGAAGCGATTCCTCCCGACACCTTTGTTCGGGACAGGCGTGAAACGAAATGCGGGCTAATCACTCCGCTGCTTCCCTTCTCGAAAAAAAGATGGTCCAGCATTGCAGACCTTCACGTGTTTGTGCAATAATCTCGGGGTTGCCGTCTCCATAAAAGTCTGAGATGAGCGGATGCCTCATTCCGGCGGTTGGCAAGTCGAGATGGCGTTCAGCGCTGAGCAGATCCCAGGCATAGAGTCTTCCGAAATCTGCGAGTGCAACTACATCACGGCGTTCATCACCATTGATATCAGCAATTTTCGGGGAAAAGCTGGCAGAGCCCGGCTGGCCAAGTGATTCTGAAAAACGGAGATCTCCATTGGTGTTATAAAGAAATACCGACCCGTTGGAAGATTGCAACAAAATTAAATCCTCCCGGTAGAGTCCGTCATCCCCCCGGAGCATTTCGTCATGCACTGTCGGTGTAGAGTTAAGACTACTGTTCGATACCGGCAAGGACTGAACATAAATAGTTTCAGACATGTGGGTTGTAGATAGCGCATCAGCAAAAAGAGCAGAAGGGCCAATAGAATAGAGACTGCCATCCAGTCCCGATCCGAGGATATGATTGTTGTACTTTGCAGGAGAACCCTGCATCTGTGCCGAAAGAAACACCGGATAATTACTCAGAAGTTGCCCGTTCACATTCCAGCCATGCAATGCATTTTCTGCAAATGCAAAAAGAGCCTGCTGCCCTCTGATGGATTCTATAAGCGGCCTCGATCTTACCACTGAATTTGTACTTTGCGGCCAACCGCTTAACGCCTGTCCTCTGGCATTCAGGATGTGCACATTACGGTCTGCTGTAGCGATAATCATTTCAGCCATTCCATTTCCAGTCACATCTTTAACGGTTAATGGTGTGGTGATTTCTTCGTTGAGCACTACGGGAAAATTGGGCAGCAAATCACCGTTTTGGTTCCACGCATACACTTTATCGCCGGCGGCCTGCATAATTACATTCTGATTGTTTCCATACCAGTCGTAAACCACCGGCTGTCCAATGGGTGTATCGTCATTCGTCAGCATTTGTACAATTGCTGTACCATCGGATGCCAACACATAAACAGAACCCTCATCTGTTGAAAAAACGACTTCGCTGCGGCCGCTTCCGGTTATATCGGCAAGCACGGCAGGGCCGGTAATATCTGAATCACCCAACGGAAACACCCATTGTTCGCGGTTTGGCCTTTCGGTGTGTTCTCTTTCAAAATTGGTTAGGTTTACCTGCATTGACTCTTCATCGGCTTGCAGTTCCGTGGTGATTACAAACTGGTCGAAACTTCCTGAAAAAGAACCGAAGTAGTTTACAGGGTCGAGCCAGGGCTGAATAAACCGGCTGAAACGAGGACCATCTACATAGACAATAGAACTGAGCGAATTCGGGTTAGAATTTCTGATTTTGGAATAATCATCATCATAAAACATCACCCGGCGCCTTTCAGCATCTCCTCCCACGCTTTCGGCCAGCCCATTTCGCTGTGAGAGAGCCACTACCTGGTCATACACCGTAATGTAAAAATTATCCATCGGGTTGATCTCAGAACCAAACAGCTTTCCAAGTTTTTTACTGGTAACGTGATACGTTCTGTCAGTTTTAGTCACCAGCCCTTCCGATTCCAGTCTGTCCAGAACAGAAATCACTCCGCTGTGGCTTTGAATGGTTCGCAAATAGAGATATTCGCTGTCGCTGTCGGGGCCGGAATCGGCAAAAGAGACGAAACCAACTTCATGACCAAGATGTTGCCTCAAATCACGGATATAACGGTCGTTTTCCGTTAGATATTCGTCTGCATCGAGTTCAGTATACATATCATCAAGCGATAGCCTGACAGGATCGGAACGAAAGAGGGCAAACGCAGCTGCATTCACGGAAATGTAGCGATCCAGAGTAAAACTTTCAGGAACGGAACTGAACAGCCGAATCAAATTCGACTTTTCATTTTCCAGCTTCAGGGAACTACGCATCTGCCACTCCCATTCTCCGTTGCCCTGATGAAATCGGAATGAAGCGGGATTTGTACCTTTAAAAATTTCTGTCAGATTGGGGCGGAGTGAGACATGCGCAAGTTGCTTAACCCAAACATCGAGGCTGCTTGTGTTAAAAATCACAGAACCAGGAGCGATCTGATCGCCGGAGAGTGAAACGGGCTGACTGATCCCGCTCACCGTTCTTAAAATATTCTCAATCGCCAGGCTTGATTCCGAAAAAACGAACCACTCCCCGACTTCGATCAGAAAAATCACACGATCAGGGAAAAACAGCTTTTCAACTGTGTATCGTTCAAATTCATAACGGTTCTGCTCAAAATCCCTCTGATATAGTGAAGTTAGCTGATCCTTCAAACCCTCCACCGTTCGGGTAATCCAAACCGGCTGCCATTCATTCGATGTATCGGGATAGAGCAGCAGAGCTTCAACCTGTATGGGAGTTTCGGTTTCATCCTGGAGGCTCGATACAAGCTGGACGGCTGCCGGGCTGATGTCATCAAACATCGGCATGTATGGAGCATCGAGCATCTGGCTCAGCGTATTGTTCTCCCCAGGCACAATCAGATACAAGGAAGATCCGGGAATAAATTCAGACCAGTGATCAACCGTTGGTTTTCCGCACCCCGAAAAAAGAAACATGAACATTAAAATTAAAGAAGTGGCAACAGAAATTTTTTGTTTGAACAACACCGATTCAGGATAATATGTTTGTGAAGGATTGGTTATTACCATAGCTTAATGGGGTTCTGCAGAATTGTTCCGCCCTGTAAACCCACCAAGGTAAAAACTTTTCGTTAAATGAGCTTTCTTAATCCAATATTTTTATTTGCACTGTTAACGGTGGCAGTGCCCCTGTTGATATATCTGTTAAATCTCAGAAAACCAAAAAAAGTACGGTTTTCAACTCTTGCTTTTTTCGATTCACTCAAATCCACTTCTTTAAAACGCATACGAATCAAACGATGGCTGCTTTTGGTGGTGCGATGTCTGGCCATTGCAGCTCTTGTTATGGCACTATCGCGGCCCTTTTTGCCGCCTGATTTCGGATGGACAAGCAGTACAGAACCAAAAGTAATCGGCATTCTGATCGACAACAGCCCAACGATGGAACGAGTAGACCGTAACGGCCCCTACATTGAACAAGCTGTAAATCTGGCGCGGGAACTGGTTGAAATATCCGGAAATGATGATCGCGTTCTTTTAAATGTAACTAACGGAGAATCTCTGAACCTTCCCGTTCTCTCACGCCGTGCTGCCGAAGGTCGTGTTGCTGATATCGAAACGGTAAATGGCGGCAATTTCCTGGCCGACCGCCTCCGCTCCATGAGCCAAACCCTAAAAGACGCCCGCGAACCCAATAAAATCATCTACCTGATTACAGATGGACAGGAGACGCAGTTTACAGAACTGTCTGAACGCAACGGAGAACTTTTTGATGACGTAAACCTTCAGGTTATGAAAGTGGGTGAAGCGGAAACCTCAAACATCGGGTTTGAATCCGTGGAACTTGAGTATGGCGGACAAAGTGGAACGGGAACCCTTCAATTAAGGACACTGGTTAAAAACTTTGGCACTCAAACCGCAACTAATAAATTTATCAGTTTTTTGGTAGATGACGACCTCATCACGCAGCAATCGTTTGATGCGGATGCCGGTGAAAGCCGGGAGTTTATATTTGAAGTTCCTACAGGCGAAAGCCGATCGATTCCGGTAGAACTTTTACTCGAAGGTGATGAACTCTCCTTCGACAACCGCTACTACGCTGCTGTTCAACTTCCTGAAACCCGTAACATTCTTGTACTGAGTGAAACCATTTCGGGCCGCAGTTTCAACTCCTACCTGCGCCCAATGCTCGAAATTGCCCAGGAAGAGATGGACCGGTTCAGTATTACATTTGAGGACGTGGATGATTTTCAAGTCTCGGGCCTTTATGATTATGACGCTGTCATTATGGATGGAATACGTGATATTCCCGACTTCCTGGCACAGTCGGTTATAGATCATGTACAAGCAGGAGCGGGATTCCTGCTGATGCCTGCGGCTGAGGGCAGTATCAGCAGCTACAACAGGCTGCTGAGCTTCAGTGGGTCGGGACAGTATTCACAGGTAACCGGCAGTTACGGCTCTTTTACTACGGTTGACCGAATGGCAACACCCAGCGAAGGCCATCCTGTGCTGGATGCTATTTTCGACAAACCGGAAGATGAGGAGATCCGGCTAAATGTGCCTGAAATTTTTTACTATTACGAAATTGACCAAGTGAGCCGCAATAATAATTTTACAATTCTCAGCACCAACACGGGAAATCCATTATTAATAGAATCGCGGGTTGGCAATGGCCGGATAATTTATTCTGCAATCGGAAGTGATCCCGGCTGGTCGAACTTTCCGATCAAACCGTTTTTTGCACCACTCTTCTTCAGAACCATCGATTATCTTGTACAGGGCGAAGGAGCGGTTTTAAACACCCACACACTTGGCCGGCACTTTCAAACCGTTTTACAAACAGGATCGGATACTGTGACGCTTCAAAAAGAAGATGAAACGATTGTTCCCGAAGTGCGTCAAACCTTTCAGGGAACAGAAATTGCCTACCCGGCAACCGAATGGACACCCGGCTGGCTGACTGTGGAAACAGAAAACAGAACCATTCTTTTTTCAGTAAACCAGGATGCAATGGAATCACAGCTTGCTGCGTTGTCTACTACAGAGCTTGAAGAAATCAGTGAGGCCATGTTCAGCCATGTTCATGCTGTAAGAGTAGGCTCTGACAAAACAGAGCTCCTCGATGAGCTGCAGCTGGCATCTTTTGGCCAGGAAATTTGGTTTTGGTTTGTATTCATTGCCATCATTTTATTACTATTGGAATCATTAATATCACGACACTATAAAGCAGAAACGATCGGATGAGTTTTTCAACTGACATTTACAGCTTGTTTGTTTTGGTGCTTGCCCTCTTTACTCTCGGGGCAACCTTTCTTGCTGCATATACTGTGGGTAACGCTTTCAGGCTCAGAAATATCCGTATTAGCTGGAAAGCAGGTAAACTGAAAGGCTACCCGCTATTCTCTACCCTTTTCCTGGGTTTTACTGCTATTGTGGCTTCGGTAGTATTATACTATCAGTTCGATCAATACTATACTATTATAAGCTGCTATAGCTGGATAGGAGTTTGCTGGTTTGTATCCAGTTATTTTTCTTCCAAATCGTACATTACCGACCACGGAATTGTAAAAAATATCAACGATCCCTCTCAGACCATTGCATGGCATCAGATCAATGATTACGTGGAGAAACCGGCTTCACGAGGGTCTGATTATGTATTTATTTACCAGGAGCAGCCGCAGCCATACAATCAAAAAAGGCTTATCAGGCTTGAGTTATTTGTACCTGACCGAAAAAATGAAAAGTTTGATAAAATTGTATCACTGAAAATCGGTAAAACCATGACTCCTGTTGCCGATTCTACATTCGACTTTAAAGCATTTGAATAAAATAATTTTTAATTAGGATATCGTT
>SLGL01000138.1 GCA_007123785.1 Balneolaceae bacterium | reverse complement strand
TTGTTGCTGTTGCTGCTGTTGTACTTGTGCAAGAAGGCTCCCCGTACAAAAAGCAAGTGCGAGTACTGTTATAAATATACTTTTGAATATTTTCATTAATCTAAAATTGTGTCCGTTTTAATTTGTTGTAGTTGGGCAACCAAAAAAACTATTTTTTATTATGGCCAATTACATTTTTTAAAATCTATCTTTTTTTGGCCAAAATCAAAAAAGGCCGTTTCTACGTTTAGTAGAAACGGCCATGAAGTGAGAAAGTTCCCTGTAAGCCGAATTCTGTACCCCGACAACCCTGTCGGGGTGGCAGTCATTTATCTGGCCCCGGCATCACTGCCGGGATCAAGCGTTCTACCCGGTTGTATGGCGACGGAAGGCGCACAACCTGCGTGAACTTGCACTCCGTGAGGTTTACCCTGCCCCTCCGGTCACCCGGAGAGCGGTGGGCTCTTACCCCACCATTTCACCCTTACCCCAACGTATCGGGGCGGTATATTTTCTGTGGCACTTTCTGCTCTGCCGCTGCCGGCAAAACCTTCCTGTTAGGAAGCACGGTTTCCGTAAGTGTTCGGACTTTCCTTCTTCCGATGAATTCGGGAGACGACTGCCCGGGAACTTTCACTTTTAATTAATAATACCGTTGTTTTACTTTTCCAATTGAATACAACGTTATTAAGGTCTTCCTTCTTATTGATAAAGAAAAGTTTATCAAGAGCCTGCTTTAATTTGGAACGACAACTCAAAGCTCATTTGATTCAATGAGTCTGAAGTTATTGAGAATAGCTTTGGTTTGCTTTGAAATATTACAAAGCATTCCTTGTTGAATAATTCAGGTTAGATTTTCAGCTGCTTTTTAGCTTCTTGAAAAAAAGTGGGGTCGATTACAATTCGTCCGCTGTTTTCGTCAATGATAACCTTATTTTTTCTACGGACTTCCACTTGAGTCTGTGGCGGCAAAGCCATTCCCAAAGCAGCTCCTTTTTCCATGGCAACAACAGCGATACCATTATTCAGGCCGTCACGCAGGCGGTTGTAACTACGAACATATCGGTTGTCAAGTTCTTCTTCAAGCTCTTTTCTTTTTTCGAGGAGTTTATCCTCTTCGGTCTTTGTACTTTTGATAACGGTCTCAAGATTTTCTTTCTTTTCCTGATGAAGCTTTTCCGTATCCTGAAGCTTTTCTCTGTTTTCTTCCAATTCTCCGGAAATTTCTTCTTGCCGCTTTTCAACCTCCTCAATTCGGGAAGCAGAATTTTCCACAAACTGTTTTTGAGCTTCTATCTCTTTGGTAAGAGCATCATACTCTCGATTGTTGCGAACCGTGAGCTGCTGCTCTTCATACTTTTTTGTTTTTTCGAAGGAGGATTCGATATCGAGTTCGAGCTTATTTTTCTCAGCTGTTAATGCGGTTAGCTCCTCTTCGAGCTGTCGGATTTTTGCTTCGAAACGATTCATGTTGGTTTCAATATCGAGCACTTCTTCTGGTAAGTCACCGCGCAACTGGCGGATTTCATCAATGCGGCTGTCAATGTACTGAAGGTTGGCGAGTTGTTGTAAAACCTCTTGCATGGTATGATTACGAAATATTAGATGTTTTTATTTTCAAATTCTGTCACGTAGATTTTCATTGGGTTTGTAACCTTTTCGGTTGCATCCACTCGCAAGTGTTCAAAAGCTTCAGCCAATTCTTTTCGGATTGCTTCAACAACAGGGAATTCACTTTCATAATGGCCGGCATCCACAAGAAGAAAGTTCAACTTTTCCGTAAAATAGTCGTGATATTTGATATCTGCGGTCACGAAGGCATCAGCCCCGGCTTTAACGGCGGTTTTTTTAAGATGTACACCAGCGCCGCCGCAAACAGCAACTTTCTTAATCCGGTTTGCCTGTCCCGAAAAACGGACTGACGGCACATCCAGTGCGCGGCAAACAAGGTGTAAAAATTCGTCCATCGCAATTCCCTGGTCGGGATAGTAACCAATTACGCCCATTCCAAAATTGTTAGTTGGGGTGGTCATTTCAACTTCATGAAAACTTCCTTTTTTGAGCAAGCCTTCTTTTTCCAGGGTTTTTTTAAGCGGGCTTACATTGTGCTGATCTATAATTGCCTCAAACTGCTTTTGCCCGCCTTTACGGCCGTCCACTTCATGAAAGTGAGCTTCTTCGGCCGAGTAGTAGTTAAGAAGTTTTAATACAGCTTCATTATCATCATAATCGGTAGTGAGAGAGATTTTTCGAATGATGTTGTAGGCTTTATCTAAAAACTGAAGATCATCCAGGCCCAGATTGTTCGCAAGTACAAAGGAGACACCGTCAAGGGCTGCATCAAGATTTGTGTGTGCTGTGAGCAGGGCAATGTTGTTGCGGATCATTTTATAAATAATGCGTCCCTGCTCGTCTGTGGGATTGATTGATGAAATTTTATCAAAAATCAGGGGATGGTGAGATACAATAAGCTCGCACTTTTTTTCAAGAGCTTCATTTACAACTTCTTCTGTTACATCAAGGCAAACAAGAATTCTGGAAACAGGTGAGGTGGGGTCGCCCAGCAAAAGCCCTACATTGTCATAACTCAACTTTATGCCGGGGGGTGCCCATTGATGAATGAAGTTGGTTATATGACGTACCTGAGTATTCAAGTCTGTTCTCCTCCCGTCATAACCGGATATGAGCTGTTTTTGATTCGGGAATCGAACACTGCGTTCGTCCTGTATATGGATTTTCGCTGGCGTATCATTGTTTTTTTCACAGAAAGAGAAAAATACAAATGATTTTGTTCCATTAAAACATTTTCTCCAATTTTTTAAGATTTTTCTTTGTGGACATCCTCTGGAAATTGCAGGGCTATACATTTGAATGAATAGATGGTATTTTTGTGTTGGAGAAAAACTGGTAATTCATACATCGATTAAACACTGTTCCCATAATTCAAATGAGTAACGAGATTCAAAGCAGATATCACGCCGTAAAAACCCGAATTGAAAAAGCATGTGAGAAAGCAGGAAGAGATCCATCCGGAATTTTGTTGGTCGCTGTAAGCAAAACCAAGCCCAACGAAGACATCCTGAAACTACTTGAATCCGGGCACGTCCATTTTGGAGAAAACAGGGCCAAAGCTCTTGAAGATCGTATGGAGTCGATTCAAAAAGATGAGATTCAATGGCACTTTATCGGTAATCTTCAAACGAACAAGATTAAATATATGGCCAGTCGTGTGAATTGGATTCAGTCCGTTCATAAGAAAAAAGCACTCAGAGAAATTGAAAAAAGAGCTGCCCGTGAAAACCGGACTATTAATACACTCATCCAGGTAAATATCAGCAGGGAAGATCAAAAAAGCGGATGTGAACCAGATAAGCTTGAAGGAATGCTAAAATATGCCCGGGACCTGAAGCATACAAAAGTAATGGGTTTGATGGGAATGGCCACATTTACCGATGACCCCGAACTTGTGAGGCCGGAGTTCAGGCACTTGAGCAATCTGCGCGAACAACATAAACGCCTGAGTATAGGAGCTGTCGACCTGAAACACCTCTCAATGGGAATGACCAACGATCTGGAAGTTGCTATACAGGAAGGTTCCACCATGCTGAGAGTTGGCACGGCAATTTTTGGCGAACGTAACTATTAGGTAATTCTGTCGTTATAACAAAATGCAGTTTACATCAATTTTTATATCTTAAATTAATTGCAAACAAAATTAACGACTTATGGCTTCCTGGATATGGGTTCTTATACCAATTATTGCGATTGTTGGAGCTTACATTATTGATTACCAAAAGAACAAATTAAAGTGGCAGGTAAAAAATAATCAGAGTGACAAAGAGTTGAAGGAAGTGCGCGAGATGGTGCACCAATTGAAAAGGAGAATTGAAAATCTTGAAGCGATTGCTGCAAACGATGATGGCAGCCTGAACAGGCCAGACCCGGCTGAAATGATAGAAGTAGATGAGACAGAGTCAATTAAAAAGGATAATGAAACCCGTATAGCACAAATGGCCGAAACCAAAGATGGCTGATTATGGAATTTCTCGAACTGATGGAACCCTGGATGATTCCCATTTTTGTTATGATTTGTGTTACATTGATAATGGCAATCGGAACTATCGGTAATCTTCGGAATATGCTAAGGCAGTAAACATTACACATAACTCGAACAAAAAACAGGTATATACTTATCATGGGTGAAGATGCAATTATTGTGGCAATCGTATTTGGTAGTGTAATCACGATTGTTTTTTTGGGAATTGTTGGCAGTATTATAAAAGCCTGGGTAAAAAAAGGCTCTGGCAAAAGCCTGACAGAAAACCAGGAATTTTTGGCAGCCTTACGTGAATTCAAAGAAAAAACCGACCGTCGTCTTGCAAATTTAGAAGCGATTGTGACGGATGAAAAGAAGTCTTCACCAAAAAGCAGGGATAAAGAGCAGCACCGAAAGGAACAGAAAAACGCCATCGAAATAGAAATTGAGAGTGAAACCCAAAAAGAAGAGGAGCAAAAAAGCAGTAAACTAAAAAATATGCTGAATCAGTAATTGCCTTTTAGTGGATCATCTTTTTATTTAAACAACAAACCGCAATCATGAGAGCAGGCATCGCAGACGCAAAACCCAAAACATTGATTTAATTATTTCATGAAACTTACAGCCCTTGAGATTAAGCAACAGCAATTCGAAAAATCGCTCCGAGGTTACGATCCCGCCGAAGTACAATCTTTCCTGAGTCTTCTTGCCAATGAATGGGAGCACATGGTGGGACGTATGCGTGACCTGGAAAACCAGGTGGATAAAATGAACGATAAGCTGAGGCATTATGAGCGAGTGGAAGAAGCCTTGCACGAAACGCTTCAAACAGCAAAAAGTTCTGCAGAAGAGAAGGTAAGCGATGCCCGTAAACAGGCAAAAATTATCACTGAAAAAGCAGAGCTCGAAGCCGAAACCATTCTGCAGGAAGCTAATCAACAACGCCGCGAAATTCGTCAGAGCTTAATGCAGCTCATCGACAAGCGAAATGAAATGATCCGCAGTATGCGCTCCTATCTCGACAATGCAGGCGACACACTGGACCAGTTTAAAACCGATGAAAATTCTCTCTTTACCCTGTCAGAACCCGCTGTTGAAGAACCCAAAAAAGTAAAAAAAAGCAAGCCCAAAACTTCTGAAAAAGAAGTTACTCCTTCAGCCAAACCCGAACAGGCTGAAAACGATAAAATTGATGATATCCTCGATCAAATCGACTAAAAAACTGACAAATGCAACGAGAATCAGTAGAAACCTTCCGAAGAAAACGCAATGAAGCTCTCAGCTACATTCAATCTCAAACTGAACTGAGGCCCAACTACATGCTTATTCTTGGCACCGGACTTGGCCAGCTTGCCGATGAAATGGATGTGGAAACCGAAATTCCTTACGATCAGATACCGCACTTTCCCGTTTCTACAGTAGAGAGCCATGCCGGCAAGCTGCTATTTGGATCGCTTGGCGGAAAAGATGTTGTGGCCATGCAGGGCCGGTTTCATTTTTATGAAGGCTATACAATGCAGCAGATCGCATTTCCGGTTCGTGTTCTGAAAGCCAATGGGGCCGACTGCCTGTTTGTAAGTAACGCTTGCGGAGGGATGAACCCAAACTATAAACGCGGTGACATCATGCTCATTCGCGATCACATAAACTTTCTGGGAGATAATCCGCTAATCGGGCCGAATGATGATGATTTGGGCCCACGGTTTCCAGATATGAGCGACCCTTACACAGAACGCCTCCGTGATATTGCTCAAACTGTGGCTCTCGAAGAAGCAATTGCCATGCACCAGGGAGTGTATGTTTCTGTGGCCGGCCCTATGCTCGAAACCAGGGCCGAGTATCGATACCTGCGGCTCATTGGTGCAGATGTGGTGGGGATGAGCACTGTGCCAGAGGTGATAACTGCAGTGCACATGGGCATGGATGTACTTGGAATTTCAGTAATTACTGACGAATGTTTCCCTGATGCACTTGAGCCTGTGATTATTGAAGACATTCTTGATGCAGCCGCAATGGCCGAACCCAAGATGACTCGTGTAATTATCCGTGTGCTTGAAAAACTCTGAAATGAAACAATATTAGGTCTGTTTTTCTACTTGAAAAGATCGTATTTTTAACTTGTATTTATACAGCATATTTATTTAAATACAGCAACCTGTTAACATTTAGCACGTCATTGAATGAGCTTAGACGGTTTTGAAGAAGGCCCGGTTTGGAATGAATTCCAATGGGAATCTCATCTCAACGAAATCGAAAAACGAAGCGAGCAATTACGACGGTTCATCACATCCGATCCTAAAGGTAATACTCCCCGATGGATTACTCTGCTTCAGGAAAGCATGGATGAGCTGGATGCCGTAGAAGCCTTCATTGAGGAGGAGCTGCTTCTGGATGAAGCCTATTTTCCTGATGATGAAGACGACTGGGAAGATGAAGATGATGAATGGGAAGATGACGACTTCTTTTTCCAGGACGATCCGTTTTCTGATTATGATGATGAACTGGACGAAGACAATGACGATTTTGACTACGGTGAAGAGTGGAAAGAGCTGAGTGAAGATTTTACTCTCTCAGATTACGGTTCTATCGAAAATCTCGATGTGTACCGAGAAGCCCGTGCATTCGCAGTGGATGTACTCCGCTGGGCAGAAAGCATTCCCACACACCTGCAAACCAAACAGGTGCACGAGTTTATTATCAACGTGCTGAAAATCACAGCCAAACTTGCTGGTGGCTATTCTTTCGGATTTGAACAGGATGTTCTCGGCGGAAATATCGCATATACAAAAAAGGCACTTTACAGCGGCAATGATGCCCTTAGTTATCTTCAAAAAATGAAAAGAGAGCCTTTTATTGTGCCGGGAATCTACTCCAAGTTTCACAGCCGATTGTTTGAAATTCGGAATGATATTGGTATCTATGTACAGGAGCTGCGCGACCGTTTTAATTACGGATTGGAGTAATTTTAAATCTGTAGCACACTTTAATGCCGCATCATCAGTAAAAGTGTGAGGGTGTCTTCAGGCAATCCGACCCGGGTTCATCCCATTATTTTATTAATTCATTTCTCGAAAAACTCCTCCGGTGATTACCTCGTCGTTTTATCTTTGAGACGATACTAAGTGTAGTATTCTTTTCTATCAGATAATTTTATGGCTGAGTCAGATTATATCATACTTTCATGGTATCAGTGTTGATTAACAGGATTATCCGGTAATTCTTTCCATCCGGCTTTGCGAATTCGGGTAAAAACCGGGACCTTTCAGCAAAATTAACCAGAAAAAATCCACTCTCTGTATGAGTTCTGATGTACCACAGTTTATAAACGGCGAAAAACGTTCCGGCAGATCCGATCTGCGATTTGATAATATCTATCCGGGTGACGGGACTGTTCAACAGCAGGTAACCACAGCATCAGAGGAGGATGTGGAGCAGGCTGTCGAGGCCGCTGCTAAAGCTTTTAAAAAATGGTCAGCCATGAAAGGGGTGGAGCGCGGCAGAATTTTGCTGAAAACCGCTGAGATTCTTCGTGAAAGGAACAGCGAACTGGCTGCCATTGAAGTGGAAGATACCGGAAAACCCATTCGCGAGGCAGATACTGTTGATATTGTTTCGGGTGCGGATGCGCTCGAATATTTCGGCGGTATTTCAGCCTCTATTGAGGGAAGCCACGTGCAGATCGGCAGAAGTTACGCAATCATCAAAAAAGAACCTCTGGGCGTCTGTGCGGGGATCGGGGCCTGGAATTATCCAATGCAGATCGCATGCTGGAAAGCCGCACCTGCACTCGCTGCCGGCAACACCATGATTTTTAAACCCGCCGAACTTACCCCGAGAAACGCTGTTAATTTGGCCGAAATATTTTTGGAGGCAGGACTTCCCGAGGGTGTATTTAATGTGGTTCAGGGCGGGCCCGAAGTTGGCAAACAGCTTGTCAGCCACAGTCAGATCCGGAAAGTGTCGCTGACAGGAGAGGTAGGAACCGGCCAAAAAGTGATGCAGGGGGCTGCATCCAACCTGAAGAAAGTCTCTTTGGAACTCGGCGGTAAAAGTCCCATTCTTATTTTTGATGATGCCGATCTGAATGAAGCCGTTCAAGGCGCAATGCTCGGAAATTTTTATACACAGGGAGAAATTTGTTCGAATGGAACCCGCGTATATGTTCAAAAAAGTCTCGTAAATGCTTTTATTGATAAATTGAAAGAGGAAACTACCCGTCTGAAGATCGGTGATCCGAAGAATCCTGCGACTCAGATCGGAGCACTTATAAGCCGGGAGCACAAAGAAAAAGTGCTCAACTATATCGACATTGGAAAGTTGGAAGGGGAGCTCCTTTTCGGCGGCAACATTCCTGATTTTGATAATGGTTCCTCGCTAAATAACGGCTATTTTATTGAACCTGCTGCGTTTTTCTCAGAGTCGGACGATGCCAGGATTGTGCGGGAAGAAATTTTTGGACCTGTAATGACCATTCTCCCTTTTGAAGACGAAGAGGATGTTATAAAGCGGGCAAACAACACTCCATACGGACTGTCAGCGGGAGTTTTTACGAAAAACCTGAACCGTGCACACCGGGTGATTGATCAGCTTGAAGCGGGAATGTGCTGGATAAATACCTATAATGTAAATCCGGTTGAAATTCCGTTTGGCGGTGTGAAAATGTCGGGCATGGGCCGGGAAAATGGGCGCGCTGCAATTGACGATTATACTCAGCTCAAAACCATATATGTTGAGATGGAGGGAGTTGGCCGGCCGTTCGACTGATAGTTTTCTCTATGTAGACTGGTGACAATTTTATCCAGTTTTAAAAAGTGATTTGTTAAATACGGATGAGTAAAAAGAATTTGCCTGTTTCCCATTAAAGTGTTTTCATCCATAAAACCATCAACAAACCTTACTAAGATGCGATATTTTATGATTGGGGCTATCTTCTGTCTGCTGCCGATTTCTGTCATTTACGCCCAAACAGACAGCGAAACCTGGGTAAAGGTCAGCTATATTCAGCTTGAGGCCGATCAGATTTCACCCTTTCTCGAGAGAGTGGATAACTGGCAAGCCAATGAGCAGCAATACGTGGATAATGGAAGTATTGATGCCTGGAGATTGTATCGGGTAAACTACAGCAGTAATCGCGATCAGACATATAATTTTGTGTCGGTCCGGATAAGTGACGACCTGAGCTCCCTTCAAACCACCACTCGTCCAAACAGTGGTGATTTCTTGCAATTACTGGACAGGAGCCCGGCAAAAAAATATACGGTTCATTCAGAAATCTGGTCCACACAAGCGAGGGTTTACCATGAAACTGCCGACCCACCCAGTCGGTACAAAAATACGAATTTTATGAGGGCTGAACCTGCAAGCCTTAATGAATATTTAGAGCTTGAGGTCGATATCGCCAAGCCACTTCATCAAAATCAAACGGACAATAATCGCATGGATGGATGGAACTTTTACCAGCTTACATTTCCAACCGGTACAAGCGTTGCTTATAATTTCATCACAGCCGATTACTACAACTCAATTGATCAGATTGACATGGGTATTACCCGTGAGGTGATTGAAGAGGTTCACCCTGAAATGGATGTGGATGAATTCGAGGATTTTGCCGACTCAATCCGTGAAAGAGTCTGGAGTGATTTATGGGAACTGCTGGAATATGCTTACTGAATGTGCAGATTTTTAAAAATAATGAGCTGATTTTACTCTGTTTGTTGCTGAAAATAAAGAGAGGGCAGGCAACACGAAAGTGGTTTTGTTCTGCGTTTTTTGAATGCAGAACTCAAAG
>SLGL01000482.1 GCA_007123785.1 Balneolaceae bacterium | reverse complement strand
CCTCTAAAAATCGTTGGTCACGTGTAAACCGGTAGGTCATTGTAAATCCGTACACAGCCCATGCCTGGCCACGTGCCCAGACAGAATTTGGGCCATACCCCTGTCGTGTAAACTTGGAGTTAACCTCTCCATATTCATTAAAATCAACAATGTGGTAAGTACTACCGTCGGGACGCATGTGATGTTCCAGAGATGTTTCAGCGTGACGATATGCAATGTCATAGAGGTGATTATTATTTAGTTCACGTGCTGTATAAAAAAGCAGTTCAAGATTCATCAGGTTATCGATGATGACCGGATAGGTGGCGTCAAGGCCGTGCCAGGGATCCCACGATTTTATAGCGCCCACAGCGGGTGAAAAACGAGTGGAAAGTGTTTGGGCTCCAGTTGTTAATACCCGAAAGTATGGGCGTTTGCTGGTAATCAGATACCCAACTCCATAACTGTTCATTACCCTGAAACCGGTATCATGATCAAAGTTAAATTTAGCTGCAGATTCAAGGTCTTCGGTCCAGTCAGTGGCAAGCTCTTTCCAGAAATCCTCACCTGTTATCCTATACATATGCCAAAGAGTGCCCGCAAAAAAACCACTGGTCCATTCCGAGCGTCTCATATATGCTTCCTCCCACATACCGCTATCCCGGTTTGTGTGCGACGGGTGCATTGAGCTGTTATATCTGATTTCATCCAGGGTTTGATGAAGTTTCTTTTGAGAATGCTCTATTACATCATCAAAAAAGAGAAACTGGCTTTTCACCTGAGGTATATTCTGTGAGAAAAGCGAGCAGGGTAGAACCACTAACAAGCTGAATAAAAAGGCTTTATACAGAATTTTCATCAAATCAGGTCAGTTGGGCAACCATATTGGAATACGGCTTTGGTTAATGTGGATTAGATTAACTCCCGAGCAGATTTAGTGCAGGATAAGTTAAACTGATATTTGAGTTTCGGCACCCTCTGTTTAATAGCTTTTGCGCGGCTTCATCATAAATTTTTGCGTTGAATATAACAGCGGCCGGTTTGAAAATTTCGAGGTATCGGCAACTGTCAAAATTCGGATTTGTATCGAAAAACTGTGATGGTGAACTTCCATCCACATAATCAACCAATTGATCTAAAGCAGGTTTTAACCCACCATGATCATCAGAGTTCAAAAATGGCCAATCCCTGTCATTTCCTGTTCTGTTTTTTCGAATATTAGCAAGATTCATAAACCCCCTCAAATTAAAGTAAACATAGTGCTGTGAACGTGGGCGGCCACTTTCGTAGGCTTGAATACCCATTGGGGATATTTGATGTTGAATTCGTTCTGAAACCGGTGGGACATGGAAATTGGAATTTAACCGGTCTTCTTGTTCGGTAAAGAGAAGGTAAACTGAGCGCTGGACATCCATCCAGGTAGAAATATTTGTTGTCGAATATGCATCGGCATTATAATTTCTCTGAATCCATTCTGAAAAATGATAAAACCACTCTTTAAGGTTTTTATGATTGTCATTATTCCAGTGATAGCTGTCATAAAGAAGACTTACAGCTTCAATCACCAATATAAAATCGTTTGCATCGATGATTCCCTGAGAACCGCCTCCGCCCGTTCCGGTCTGACCCAGTCGCACCTGGGCATAATCCAGGTGCGGATTCATGCGGGTTTCAGTTTCAAAGAACCAGTTACTGATGAGTTGCGACGCTTTCTCCGCATATTTTTCATCATTACTGTAAAAATATGCTAAAGACAACGTGTAAACCGCTGAAGAAAAACGTGACAGCCGAACACGGTCATACTCGTCAACAAGTGGATTGTTTTTTGACTCATCATAGTATGGGTTGCCCTGGGAATCGATGTGTGAGTATCTGTGGATACTCATGTAATCATTTATTGAACCGCCATCGGGAGCTTCTTTTTTATCTGTTACATATTCGAAAGAGGTTGTGAGCAGGCTGTCTGCTCCCTGCATGAGTTTACTAAAGCTCTCTTGCAGTAATGGATCGTGCTCTAAAGTATCCTTTATCAATTCGAGATGTTCTGCATTTAAGATATATGGGCCGGTATTAGAGCTGGTAAAATTGGGTATACTATCGGAACTCCCACATGAAGCAATTCCGAGGCTGATTGTGAGAAATATCGTTAAAAAATAGATATTATTATGTTTAGCCCGCAGTTTCAATTGAAGCTCATATAAATTTTTATATTTGTTATCCCCGTTCGGCTGAACAACGGTTTCATTGAAAGAATTTACACAAGTTTAAAAAACATTATGGAAAATTAATTCCATTTGTGATCTGCCAAATTACCCGGGGCATTTTTAAAATTTCAGAGAATAACATTTCTGATCTTGTGGTACACTTCCAGGTCATTCTCACAGAGGTTTTCGATCTCATTTAATATTTCAGGACTTATAGCCGACTCTTTTTTCTCAGGCTTTTTATTCTTCTGCTTTACCCTGAGTGTTGCATTAAAACAATGTTTAAACCCGGAAATGAAGCTGTCCATTTCCTCAAGTAAACCAACCAGTCTGAATTTTTTCAAGTTTTCCACTGCCTGATCAATCGCTTTTTTTTGTGATGATTTCAAGTTGTTACGAAATGATTTTCCGGCAAAACGGCGAACCAGGTCATTTCCAAGGCTTTTTCCTTCATCCGTTTCTATATATTCATCCAGACTTTCATTAATGGCAAAATGCTGATGGCTATCTTTCCGGCTGTTATAAAAATATTGAGAAATGTATTTATCATCCGGGTTTCGAAGTAGAGTCACAAAATTCCATTGCGGGCTATACTTTTCAAAAATATCTTCATCAAAAACAAAATGTCCGCTCACATATTTTAAAAGCTCTTGTTCGAGAAAATAAGGTAAAATTTGATTCCGGTGGATATCCATTTCTTCCTTCAGAAATTGTGCAGATCTTTGGGATGCCCTTGAGTTCAGATGAACACACGCTTTCCATCGGTAAGCCTCCTGTATGGCTGCATCCGTTGATGTACCTCCGCATTTTGGCACATGAAGAAAAAATATTTTCTCTTTAATGATATCTTGTGTGATTGTTCGCCGAAAAGAGATTACCTTTTTCTCAGCAACAGAACGAATACGCTGCAGGGTCGGTGAAGATACAATCTTGTTCATGTGAGATTCATGTTTTATACCTCTGTAAGGCAAATTTGCAAGATAATTAATAGATTTATAGTTGTTCCAAATTTATATATCATCCGAACAGCTTGAAAGAAAAGAATAACAGTATCATCTATTTTGGAAAAAACTGTTTCGGTTATTATTCCTGTTTACAATGCGTCTTTTTATATCGATGAAACCCTGCGGGCACTGCTCAGCCAAACTTACAGTTCGAAAGCAATAGAAATTCTTGTGGTTGATAACGGTTCAACTGATGGTACGGAAGAAATTGTAAAAAAATATCCTGTAAAACTTATTTTTGAGCGAGAAAAAGCCGGTCCTTATGCTGCCAGAAACAAAGGACTCCTTCAGGCAAAAGGGGAGATCATTGCCCTTACGGATGCCAATAAAGTCCCCGATAAAAATTGGATAGAATCCGGAGTTAGAGCTCTTGAAAGAAAAAACAGTCATCTGGCGGGAGGCGACATAATCTTTGAGCTGGGTAATGATCCATCCGCAGCGGAGTTATACGATGCAATAACATTTAACAATAATCGAAATCTTGTTTTATTTGAGCAAGGATCTGCAACCGGAAATCTTTTTTTCAAGAAAAAAATACTTGATGAACTTGGTTTATTCCCTGATGTATTTCGTTCGGGGATGGACATCTGGTGGACACAGCGTGCCGTTCGGCTTGGATACAAATTGGTTTTTGCCGATAAGGCTATTGTGAAATGTAAACCGCGTACTTTTGTTCAGGTTCTTTGTAAATCATACCGGGTTGGAAAAGTTCACCCGTTTAATATGAAACAAAATGGGAAACCAGCCAGTTTTATTTTCGGGCAGGTTATCCGAACTTTTGCTCCGCCAAAAATCAATCCGCTTAAAGAAAAACTGACAGAGAAACAGCTAAATCAACAGTTTTTTTATAAGGTCTGGTCTGTAGCCTGGCTCAGTAAAATTTGTATGGGGACCGGAAGAGCAAGAGGGTTTTTGTTCATGAATAAGAGAATTCAGGATTTTACATGAAAATCGGGTTTATCTACTACAATTTCTATCCTGTTACTGGTGGGCCATCCGTTCATGGATACCATCTTGCAAAGGAATTATCGCAGCTTGGATATGAACTTTACAAACTGAATGGCGAACCGGATCCTCATACTGTCAAAAAAAAACCCTTAACAGGCCTATACTATATCCTGAAAGAGTGTGACCTGATCTATGTTCGAATGGACTATTTCCTTAAACCCCGCAATTTGATTACCCTGATTGCACTGGCCGTCGGCAAAAAAGTAATTGTAGAACTAAATGCCCCCTCTGATGAATTACACCTTTTTGGGAAAAATGAAAATTACATTCGCAAAGCAGACCAGTGGATGAAGACTGTTCTAAAAAAGGTTGATGCCGTAGTTGTGGTTAGTGATCCCATCAGGCAGTACTGTGAAGAAGAACTGGAACTCAGCCATGTGTACGTTGTGGAAAATGGGGGAGAGATTTTTAAGCCCGAGTTGAACAGAATACCTTCCGAACTGAAGGAAAAAATTGATTCGATACGGCAAGATTATCCCAGGATTGCAGTTTGGTCGGGTTCTGTAAATCAGATGCAAAATTTTACATTGTTGAAACAAGTCGCTGAACAATCGCCGGATACTGCGCTCATTATTATATCAAATGAAGATAAGAATGAAACTAAAACCAGTTTTCCATCAGGAAATATTTTTCCTATGTATAATCTTAAAAGGGAGGAGGTTTCATATGTAATATCTCGCTCAGATATAGGGCTGGCCTTTTATGGGGATTACTCTTGGTCGCGCTGGGGATTTTACAACAGCTCACTGAAAGTTTATGAGTATCTGAATAATGGCTTACTTACAATAACCAATAAACCGGGAACAACTGTCCAAAATTCTTATCCCAATTTTAAAGTTGCCGGAAATGCAGAAGAAATTCTTACCTTTATAGACAATTTCACATATCACTCTCCAGGCATACAGAACATCAGAACGTGGAAACACGTTGCGAAGGAGACATCTAAAATAATTCGTGATATTACCGAACAGAATTCGTGAAGAAAGCTACCATAAATAGGTCAAAAGGGTTTTTGTTTTTACTGCCTTTTCTTCTCTATGAAGATCTCTTACTGGCAGTAATCATGATTGGTGTTGGTCTGTTATTGCTGCACTACGAAAAAATTGGGAGTGCTATCCGCCGGCTGGAATGGCGTGAATACCTTTTCTTTATCTACATGTTTCACATGCTTTTTGGTGAACGACATTTCGCATATTTAGGTGTCGAGCCAATTTTTGTAACGGAACTTGCCCTTGGTGTGCTTACCATCGCTTATGCACGTGATTTGTTGAAAATCCGCAGGGTTCTCATGGTCTATTATTTGATTGTGATGATTGGCGCGGCCTTTGCAGCTTTTTATTTTTTTGAATACAGACTGGATGCCGTTCGTGATGCATTTATGCTTATTTACGCGTTCTGGGTTCCTGTTGTTTATCATGTCTTCAGAAGGAGAAATCATTACGATCTGTTTTTTGCCCTTCTTAAATTGCTCATTGTCCTTAAGGCAATTGCCTATGGTTACGAAGCTCTGATGATTATTTTGGGCCACCGGTCATTGTCCTTTGAAGGATTCCGTTTCGGTGTGGGTTACGTGGTACCTTCACTAATTGTGATTTCGCTGTTTCTTCCATTTCGCCATATTGGATGGAAATACAAACTCCTCTCACTCATCATGATCCCGGCGGTATTTACGATTTTCCATCGTTCTATTTTTCTGGGGATTTTACTGGCTGTGGCTGTTATATATCTGATTGGAAGTAATGTGTCGCGAAAAATTATTCTGACCTATGGCATTTCAAGTCTCATTTTTTTGATCGGTTTTTTGATTCTGTACAATACTCTCGTGGATGTGGATATTTTCAGAATACTCGAATTAAAATCTTCTCTCGATGAGGGCAATATAAACTATCGCGTCCTCTCCTGGGAGCATGTAATGGAAAAGTTTTATGAAAATTTTTTACTGGGGTATGGAGTTGGCCGGCCGGTTATGTTTGCCTATCAAAATATCTTTTATTCAACGGTAGAGATGACTTATTTCGAAATCAGAGATTTTGGAGGAAATGCTCAGCCGCATAATTCTTATCTGAATATTCTTACACGTTTTGGCATTTTGATTTTTCCTCTGTTTCTTTATGCGATTTTCCTTCCTCTTTTTAGAATAAATCATCATGTGAGCAAAAAAAATAGTAATGGTTATCACTCCTATTCCATGTATTTGCTTCTCATCGGTTTTTTGATGCTGATGTATGTGTTTGCGTTTTTTAATGTTGTGCTTGAGGGACCACATCACTCATTTGCTTTTTGGCTGGCAATTGGTATGTTGTTGAGCTTTGGAAGGGCGGGTAACTTTTCTCCCAGGATTGTGAGAATTAAGAAAACGGAATACTATCTGGAATGAACATACTACAGGTACACAACAGATATAAATATAAGGGCGGCGAATGGACAGTTGTGAACCAGGAGTACGATTTACTGGGGAAAGAGCATGTCGTGGAACAATATATTGTTAACAATCGTGAAGCGCTTAAGTCTTTATTTAGCAGAGCAAAACTTGTTTTTAAAACGCATTACAACCGCGAGTCAAAAAAAGATATCGGTGAAAAACTGAACCATTTTAATGCGGATGTAATGCATGTTCACAATTTTTTCCCTCTGCTTACCCCATCTATTTTTGAAGCCGCCAGAGAGGCAGGTATACCGTCTGTGCTTACTCTGCACAATTATCGCTTAATTCATCCCAACGGTTTGATGTATTACAATGGCGAAATAGACAATCGCAGCATCAACGGAAGTGCTTATCGCTGTGTTTTTGATGGTGTGTACCGAAATTCTATCTTTCAAACAGCCGTTTTGGCACATATGATCGAGTACCACCGTAAAAACAAAACCTGGCAGAAATTTCCATCTGCATTTATTGCATTGTCTGAATTTTCTAAGCAAATGTTTGTTGAGGGAGGATTACCGGAAGACCGTATACTTGTAAAGCCCAACTTTTTAAAAGACCCGATCCGTGAGCATTCCGATTTGAAATTGAGCTCTCAGAAAGAAGATACATTTCTCTATGTGGGAAGAATCAGTTATGAAAAAGGTGTTCAGGACCTTATTAATTTCTGGCTTGAAAATAAGATTTCATCTAAACTGGTTCTTGCCGGAGATGGCCCTCTCAGAGAAAAACTTGAAAAACAATCTGTAGGACATTCAGGAATTGAATGGCTGGGACAGTTATCAAGAAAAAATATATTATCGAAACTGGCAGTTGCCAAAGCCCTGATTTTCCCGACAAAATGGTATGAGGGTCAGCCACTCATTTTGCTTGAAGCTTTGTCGATGGGCTGTCCCGTTATAACTTCAAAAATAGGCAATCCTCAGCAAATCATTTCTCATGGGAAAACTGGCTTTCATTTTTTGCCCGGCGATTTTAAAGAGCTGCAAGGTTGTCTCAATATTATCAACAGCGAACCTCAAAAAGCAATAGAATTGAGTACGAATGCCAGAAAACAATTCCTCGAAAAATATACACCTGAAAAAAATTATCGCCGGATATTAGAAATTTACTCCCGGGCAACTGAGTTTGAAAAAAATCTGAACGGAGAATATGGTAACTAAACTGCATTTCGATTCACTTTCTACTTACAGAAAAATACAGGCTTGAATGTGGTAAATGAACTCGTTTACAGGCTCACTTTTTAATAATGAAGGTAAAAGCGGCATAAAATGAAAGATCGTGTTAACATATTAGATACCCTCGTTAGCCGACTTGATCTTAAGGAAACGATGCAGCATTTTTCATCTGCCATCGAAAATGGGACCCGTTTACGTGTTGCAGTAACCCCGGTAAATTGCCTGTTGTGGGCACGCAAAAATCAGAAACTACGTGAAATATACAACAGTGCAGATATCGTTACGGCTGATGGAGTTCCACTAATATGGGCATCGCGTCTGCTAAACAACCCGATTCGGGGTCGTGTAACAGGACTTGATCTATTGCCGGAGTTTTCAAAGGTTGCTGCAGAAAAACAACATAAATTTTTCTTACTGGGAGCTTCTGATAGAGTGGCAGAACAGCTGGCGGATCGCCTTAAAGAGAAATACCCGGCTCTGCAGATTGTGGGTACCTACTCTCCGCCGTTTGTGGCAACTTTTTCTGATGAAGAGAATAATAAAATGGTTGACATGGTAAATCGCTCTGGAGCAGATGTGCTTTGGGTAAGCCTGACCGCACCCAGGCAGGATTATTGGATTTTCGAACATTTCGATAGGCTTAATGTATCAATTGCAGTAGGTGTGGGAGCAGCTTTCGATGTAGTTGCAGGAAACATTAAAAGAGCTCCCTTATGGATGCAAAAGATTGGATTGGAATGGTTTTTTCGGTTGAGCCGGGAACCCGGAAGGCTTTCTCGCCGATATCTTCTTGAAGCCCCGGCTTTTATTCCCTTAATTTTAAAACAGGCCCTTCAAAAAAAATTTTTACATGATAATAGACAAAAAGAGTAAAATATATGTTGCCGGACACCGAGGAATGGTTGGTTCTGCTATTTTTCGGAGATTGAACGATGAAGGCTATTTAAACCTGGTCGCAAAAACCAGTAGTGAGCTAGATCTCAGAAATCAGTCTGACGTATATAATTTCATGAACCGGGAAAAGCCACAGGCTGTTATTATTGCCGCTGCAAAAGTGGGTGGCATTCTGGCTAATGACAGATATCCATACAATTTTCTTCACGAAAATCTTATCATACAAGACAACCTGATTCACGGTGCACACTTAAATAGTGTTAAAAAATTAATTTTTTTAGGAAGCTCCTGTATCTATCCAAAACACACCACCCAGCCTATGACCGAAAAGTCTCTGCTGACCAGCGATCTTGAACCCACAAACCAGTGGTATGCAATTGCAAAAATAGCCGGAGTTAAGCAGTGTGAAGCTTTAAGAAGGCAACATAACCGCGACTATATTTCTCTGATGCCGACCAATCTTTACGGTCCCGGTGATAATTTTGACCTGGAAACCTCCCATGTTTTTCCGGCAATGATTCGTAAATTTGATGATGCAAAACAGGCCGGCCATAAACCCGTAACTCTATGGGGTACGGGACAGCCAATGAGGGAATTTTTATACGTTGATGATGTGGCCGATGCCGTGCTCTTTACGCTCCGGAACAGCTTGCAGCACAGTTTGTATAATGTGGGAACTGGTAAAGATATCACCATCGTTGATCTCGCAAAAAAAATTCAGCAGGTAACAGGGCATAAAGGTGAAATTCTGTGGGACCGGGACAAACCTGATGGCACACCCCGAAAGTTGATGGATGTATCCAGAATAAAGAGAGAGGGTTGGAGCTATTCAACCGGTTTGACGGAAGGGATTCAAAAGACCTATAACTGGTTTCAAAATAACCGTTCAGAGGTTCGCGAAGTGAAATTCTAATAATCTGAAACTTAACCCGCTGAATTTGTGAAATCCGGCTGTATGGAATTTACAATTATACTGCAAAAAGTCACACAAAAGATCATTTTTGACAGGAATGTGTCTGTGTAGTAAAATTACAGCCAGGTGATTATCTATCGGCTGCAGGAATTGCTCATGTGGAACGGGTATTTTGTGAAATGATCACTGTGAATGCAGGAATTG
>SLGL01000496.1 GCA_007123785.1 Balneolaceae bacterium | reverse complement strand
TCTGTTCCAAAATCAACCAGTGCCTGGGCTGAAGCCACCTGAACATTGGGATTTTCATCATGAAGTGCCAAACGGATCTGATCAGATACTGCTGCAAAAGCTTCCTCACCGCGAATGAGAATCCCGGTTATAGCCCAGTACCTGATGGCAGGGTCTTCATCATCAAGTCCATTTCTGATGTGATCAATAGTGCTCAAATCGCGATCTGCAGCAACTTCAGCAAATTCCAGAATTTGTTCGAGCGGGTAGATGTTTTCATCCCTGGCCATTTCGTAGATCGTCAGATTGTGTTCACTGGCCCGCCTGTGCATCTCTCCCTCGTGTAAAAAACCAGCATCCCGCGTCGATAAAATGTGCTTATGAAGGGCTCCGCTCAGCTCCTGGATTATTGCTTTGTGTTCTTTGCTGCCGGCAAGATTGTTTACTTCGTGCGGATCGTTTTCAAGATCATAAAACTCCACTTCCGGTTTGGGTTCCCAAAAATAGGTTTGAGGCGGCTCCAACTCTCCGGCCTGGTACATATCATCCCATATTTGTGTTGTTTTCGTGATCCACATATAGGCAATGTACTGACCATAAATCAGGTGCGGATTGTAATTTCGAATGTAGATATAATTGTCTTTTCGCACAGAACGTACCATGTCATACCGTTCATCCATCCTGCCGCGAAAACCGAACAGATACTCACGCGGTTCATCTTCGTGGTATCCCATAAATGCCTTCCCCTGCATCCATTCCGGCGGTTCCATTCCGATGATGCTCAGCAGTGTTGGCGCCAGATCCACAAATCCAACAGGGCGGTCGGTCACTCCACCCGGCAGATAATCTTCGGGTGCCATGTGCTGATATTTTTCAGGAATGTGAACAATCAAAGGAACATGAAGACCCTGGTTATTGGGCCATCTCTTATGGCGGGGCATTCCGCTGCCATGGTCGGAATAGATGAAGACAATGGTTTCATCGGCAAGCCCGGCTTCTTCCAGTTCGTCCAGTTTATTCTGAATTCGCCTGTCTGCTTCATGAATGCCGTGATAATACTGCGCCCAGTCGCGGCGAACTTCGGTTCTGTCCGGATGATAAGGTGGTATAGGTGCTTCATCCGGATAGTGGTGGGGCAGCTCTGTACGGTTGCGGATGCGGCTTTCATGACTCTCCATGAAATTGAAGATGGCAAAAAACGGCTGTCCCTCTTCGCGGTTCCGCCAGTGGGCTTCGGATGATGATTCGTCCCAAACTTCTTCGTGGCCCGACACGTTGTAATCGGTTTTGGAATTATTGGTGGTGTAGTAGCCCGCTTCTCTCAGGAAGATGGGATATTTTTTCATGAAATCAGGTAATTGAACGTCACTGCGCATGTGCTGTCCGCCGGTGCTCGTCGGGTACACCCCGGTGATGATGGCCGTTCTGGCCGGTGCACAGACCGGTGCATCAGACCAGGCCAGGCTATAGCGCAGGCTTCTTTCAGCAAACGTATCCATTGCGGGTGTATGGGCATACTCATCACCGTAAATTCCCAGGTGAGGCCCGTGATCCTCCGTGGTGAGCCAGAGAATATTGGGGCGATCGGGCTGATCCTGACCATTCATTGTACCTGGAATCAGAAATAAAACCATGTATATGAGAGAGAGAGTCGTCGATTGAAAAAAATTTGGCATGATATTGAATTGTGTTGAATTTTATGCCTTGTGGGTGCAAAAATAATTATGGGTTCATCTTTCTCTTACATCATCCAGTTCAAGAATCACCTGGTCCATGGCAAACCCGATGAACATAGAGTAATATGCATCGCTGTAGCCTCCGTAGCCGGTGTTGCCACTGTACCGGGCGCCGACATCACCGGTATTGTTTATACGAGCCTGATGGATTTGATCCAGAATCGGTTCAGCTTTTGTACTGAGCTGTCGCGCGCTGATCGCAGCCTGAAGGGCAATCCAGCCGCGTTCATCCATCAGATAATCCGCAAGAAGGTTCAATGAATTTTTGCAATGACCCAGCATACAGAGCGTTTCAGCCGTTTTTTTCTTCACACTCGGTGATTCATCTGCAAGCGCCTCATTCAGCTCTTCGATCGCTTTCCAGGCGTCCTCATTTACACGTGCCAGCAGCGCTTCGGTCGCCCAATAGCGCACGCCGCTGTCATCATCATTCAGCATTTCGGCAAGAACGGAGACCGGAACCGAACGATCGCCAACCAGGTTTGCTGCAGCTGCAATTCGCGGGAGGTCGTACTGATCGGGGTCGTTCACCATTTCATAAGGTGTGGAGCCTTCAGCCCGGAGCATCATTTCTCCTTCCTGCAGAAAACCGGTATCGCGTGTTTCCAAAATCCATTCGTTCAGAAGTGAGCGTTTCTCTTCCAGTATAAATCGATAAGCCGGTTCTTCCGCCAGGTTGTTCAGTTCCCAGGGATCGGCATGAACGTCAAAGAGCTCTTCCATCGGCCGGGGGCGGTACATCGCCTCACCATGTTTCGGCAACAGGCCTTCGGCACGGGCTCTGTCCAGTTCCACCG
>SLGL01000427.1 GCA_007123785.1 Balneolaceae bacterium | reverse complement strand
TATGATCAATATGCTGCGGTTTTAAAATCCCTCTGGCCTCGATCTTGACCAAAAATCCTGGTTTTGCAAAGCCTTCTCTTATTTATTTAAAACACAAAGTTTCCAATAGATCCTTAAATGTTCATCAATTCTAACTTGGAAATCTTGCAGTAAACACACAAACTGAATTTTATATTATTGATATATAATATTTATGGTACAAAAATGGAAACTTTTAATAATCCAAACATGATCTATCGGGTCTGTTTTTCTGCGACATCTCCCCTTTTTTTATAATTCGTACCCAATGTTTTTGTCTGATTTTGCAGGGACGAAATTATATTTTCACGCCCGAGATTGAATGCTATCTCTTACTATTATTTAGCACAATCTGCACATTATTTTATGCTTGCGTATTGGAAATATTTTATTTGCTTTTACAAATTTACCAAGTAATTTCTCGTATTGTGTCGAAATATGGAGTTCTTTTCTCTTCAACACATTGACAAGCATAGAGATATAGCGATGCACTCCAGGTTTGCCAATCTTGACCCATAGGTTTGCCAGTCTGGGATTTAATCCATTCATTAAATCCATATTTAACGGGTTCAATTCGGGATTTTTCAATGAGCCTGGTTAGAATCAAAAGTTTACTTTCTGCCAATTTATATTCTTTAACAGCTACAAGAGCAGCAATGTAAATGCCACATGTAAACGGCCAAATGCCACCATTATGATAATGTCCAGGTTGGTTAAACATGTTATCCCTATGGTGCCAGTCTTTGTCATTTGGTTGAATGAAAGGAAATAAGTTTGGTGGCATATTCACAACTAATAAACCATCTTTAATCATTTTCTGACACTCTTCTTCTATCCATAAAACTATTTCTTTTGAACGACCCGGAGAGGCAATTCCGGTCAAAATAGCAAGGCTGTTTCCAAGCAGATCAAATCGCTCACTGCTCAGTACTTTATAAGACCAACAGGCATAGTAGGGTTTGTTTTTTAAAGACAATCCTTCGTGGACATGATTATGCATTATATCCGAGGTAATAGTAAAGCGAGTCATTTCCTCTTTAAGTTTTTCTGCTCTTTCAGTTTGGCCAAAAAGACACAAATATCCATGAACCACCGTATTAACAAATAAGCCATATCCCAATACCCACTGTTCATCTCTCCAGTCACTTGTTGGTTGTTGAGCAATCAAAATATGATCATCAGGACTTTGGTATTCCATCCAGGTCATTGCTTTTTCAGCTTCCTCTTTAAGAAAATCAGGCTCATTCATTTTTAATCTGTAAATCCCCAAACCAAGTAAAAACAGGGGAGTGGTGTCACTTGCTCCAAGGTCATTTTTATTATGGACCAAGCTGGGAATGAGCCCTCTTTTTGACTGATTTTTTGCAAGTGCTTCTAATACATTCCTTACGCTATCGAGTAGAATTTTGTTATCAGCAGAGGTGATTCCCAGAACAGAAAACATCAAATCTCTGGTATAGGGTTCGGGATATCCCCATCCTGCTGTGCGGGGAAGCCCTTCATATGGACCGTGTACATTGTGCAGCAAAACTTCTATTGCAGCTTCTTTTGCCTCAGCTATAAACTTTAGGTTTTTAGAGTCCATGAAAGGGGGTTAATTGATTCCAAGTTTGTCCTGTATAAGTGATACAAATTGTTTTGCTACAACTCTGTAATCAAAATGCTCCACCACCCTAATTCTTGCTGCTTTCCCCAATTTCTCTCTAAGTGAAGCGCTTTCCATAAGTGCCAGCAGATGTGCTGCAATGTCTTGAACGTTGGCACGATAGTCCACTGTTCGGGGTACATCAAACACTACTTTGTGATTGTCTTCAAAGCCGGATTCATCTCCCAGAGTAACCTCATTTACCACAATTTTTTCAGCAACATTTGCCAATAGCGCCGTTTTTCCATGCACAAGTGTATCCAACATGCCCATTGCATTGATCCCAATGACTGGTTTTTCGCAAGCACCGGCTTCTACTTGTGGCATCCCGAAACCTTCCAAACGGGAAGGAGCCGCATAAATATCACAGGCACCTATTAAATACGGCATGAAATTTCTTGAGATGGTATTAGTAGCGTAGGTAACATTTTTTTCTATACCAAGCGCTGTGGCCATTTCCAAATCAGCCAGGTTTTGCATCCTGGTTCTTGGCTGTGGCCAAACCTTGCATACATACTTCCAGTCAGGCGCTTTGGAATCAATGATTGCCAGTGCCTGCATCACCTCTTGTGCTCCTTTAGATGCGGCATCTCCACCCACAGTAAGAATCATGAGCTGGTCCGGAGAAATCCCCAAAGATTCTCTTACAGCCTTGATTTTAGGATCATCCTTTTGGAAAGGTATAAATTGATCTGTATGACAGCCCACCGGTAAGACCTCAATTTTATCACCACTGATCCCATCACGAACATACATTTCTTTCACCCAATTGGAGGTAACCAGGATCAAAGGAAGTGCATTTAAAACTTCTTGGTAATTAGCAATATATCCATCTGCTACCAGCCAGGGCACCGGCTGTATGCCATATCTCTGAGGGTGAAGTACCAGATGCGGAGAATGCCCCCAATAGCCAACTCCAACGGCAACATCTGGACTGAACCACCGATAGTACCACTCTTTTTCCTGCGCCGATTCAAAATGGACAGCGTGTGCATCAACTCCCAATTCCAGAAGCCCTTTATATAAAAGATCGCCTTGAGTTGCCAGCCCTCCCGGTGAAGGTGGGTAATCATATAAAACCAGTACTTTCATAATTATTTTATTTTTTGATGAGCCTTTTTTTAGCTTCTAATGAATTTTTAAACTGCCAAAACGCTTCCGTTTTTGGAGTTGTTTGAGCCTCCCAACTATGGGTATCAAATCCATATGTATCTGTAATAATTTTGTACTTTTCTAACCAGATTTTGTGGCTCAGCTTATGAAAAATGGGTGCCTCCACAATTGGCATGGGGAAATGCGTTTTTTTGTGATCATCATAGGCAAATATCCAGAGGTCATTCGTTATTATTTTTCCAGATTCCAGCAGGTTAACAACAGCAATACTTGTCTCCTCATGCCTAAGGTGCCGCGTGTATTCTCCCTGAGGTGAATGAGTGATGATGAGATCGTAAAAGGGTATTGGCAGCAGGTCTAAAATAGCTTGCTCAACTTCCTGAATATTTAGTGGTTTTTGGTCAGGGCCATCGTCCAAATCACCCATTACACCTTGAGCATTAAGTTTTAACATTGCCTGGTTAAATCTTGGCTCCCGGTTTTTATCACTTTTTCTACATAAAGATATAACAAACCAATTCCATTCAGGATTAGATAATATGGTGCCACCGGCCCACAATGTTTCATCATCAGGATGAGCAACTATTACTGCACAGGTTTTCATGGTTGTTTCATTAATGGATTATTTATCAATTTCGCTTCAAGAAATCTTAGAATCGTTATTAAACTCGTATCATTCTGGAAAGCAGATCACTTACATCCACAGTAGCAATTCTTGACGTTATATCGGACATGGCGTACGGCACAATCAGCTTGTTGTTATGGATCAAAGAGCCACAGGAATACACCACATTGGGCACATAACCTTCGCGCTCTTCCTCATTAGGCGTAAGAAACGGCTCTTCGAGCCGGGCAATTACTTTCGAGGGATTTTCAAGATCAAGCAAAATGGCACCGATAACATACTGCCTCATGGGGCCAACGCCATGAGTTATCACAATCCAACCCTCACTTGTTTCAATTGGTGAGCCGCAATTCCCTACCTGAACAAATTCCCAGGGCATGTTTGGTTCCTGAATTATTTCAGCCTTATCCCAAAAATGCAAGTGGTCAGAATACATGATATAGTTATTCTCTCCATCCATACGGGAAAGCATCACATATTTACCGTTTATCTTTCGCGGGAAAAGGGCCATCCCTTTATTTTGAACAGCCTCGCCATTTAACGTAATGATATCAAAAAAAACAAAATCTTTGGTTAAAAGCAGCTGCGGGAGAATACAAACACCATTATATGCAGTGTAGGTCGCATAGTAGACAATTTCACCACTCTCATAAAAAAATTGAACAAACCTTGCGTCCTCTATTCCCTTGCTTTCATTTTCAGAAACCGGAAAAATCACACGTTCAGAAATATCATTTTTGGAATCAAATTTTATGAAATAATTAGAATCGGCAAGCCAGAGAATATTATTTATCGATTCTTTAGAATAAGCATTTACAATATCCATTTGAACCGCTGTAATTCTACTCTTTAACTGGCTGAACGTGAATGATTCCGGAAGTTTTTTAAATATCCTTATACTTGTTTCATTCCACGCTTTCATATGTTCCAACTTACGCTGAAACATATGACGAACATACGATTGATCATGACGAATTTTGGGAGTTTCAACAAATTCGCTTACCGGATTAAAAAGAATGGAGCCATCTTCTTTAATGATACCGCTGCGAAATACGATGGAAGAAATATGGCCTTCTCCCGTAGCCCGGAGACTCATGATAAACCGCAAACTCCCGGCAGCAACACCTTCCTGGTTAGGGTGAGGAACAATTGACGGATTAAAAAGGGCTGCAGATTCAATTGAGTACTCCATCGAAAAGTAAGCTCCTATCAATTGCTTCTTAGTGCTGCTTAATTTTTGGCCATCCGGAACATATTGTGATACCTTCTCAAAGTTTGCCTTAAACACTCCCGCGATATCTTTATGCCTGTCGGAGAAATTAAAATAAACTGTTTTCAGTAATACTTTAGCTCTTTCATCAGATAAATTTACAACCCTGGATATTATTCCCTCTATTCGTTTTTTGACCTGCATATGAGTACGGGTTATTACTCTTGATGCATTCCTGTTAATTTTAGTTCTGCTTCTTTTAACGAATTTCTTTTTCACTGTTTTCCTGATTAGGAAGGTTAATACTTCTTATATACCTGAGTTCGATTCTAAATCATTTTTTTGTGTTTCAAAAGACCCCTCTTTTGCAAGTCTTATATGATCATGATACTTCGGGGGAAGGTGTGCTCCTTTTCAACACCTTGATAAACTTAAAATTTTTAGGTTTTAAGATCTTGAAACTCACTTCCTGGACAGCCTCAGTATCTTTTATAGTAATATATAATCGTTCTCTGGTTATACTTATACGTTTTATGCTACTGCAATTTCAAAATATGTTTATAAGTCTCAAGGTATGCCTGGGTCATTTTTTCTCTGCTGAACTTTGAAAGCGCCCACTCCCTGCACCTGTTTCTGTCAATCGTTTTAATATTATTTACTGCTTTGGCTGCTTCTTCAATGCTGTTTACCAAAAAACCGGTTTCTCCGTCAATGATCAGTTCGGGCATAGAACCTAAATTGAATGCGATAACGGGCGTACCGCACATCATCGATTCTGCCACGCTTAAACCAAATGGTTCTTTAAAACTGATGGGGTGCAGAAGAGCAAGCGCTTCACCCAGCAGCTTATCCCTTTCCTCTGATCCCGCATTGCCCGCAAACAGAATGTCATCATCATTAATAAAGGGCTTCACCTTGCTGTCAAAATAGTCCTGATCCTGGATTAGGCCCGAAATAATTAATTTCCGTCCCGTTTTTTTGGCAATCTGGATAGATTCCCAAGTCCCTTTTTCAGGGTGAATCCTGCCAAAAAACAACAGATACTCTTTTGCAGCTTCCCGGAATGTAAACTCATCTGTATTAATCCCGTTATAAATAGTTGCAATGTAGTCAAGATCAGGAGAACGGTCGGAGTTACTTATGGATACGTAATAATTGTTGTTGTTATACTTTTTATATACCGGCAATATCCTGGGAGATGAAAAACCATGAATAGTGGTTAGAATGGGCGTTTCAATCAGCCTGGAATAGGTAAGCGGGAGAAAATCGAAGTGGTTATGAATGATATCAAATTCATCTGCCTGTTCCATCAAGTGACTGATATGAAGGCATTCCCATACCTTTGGATCCGTTTCCCGATTTTCAGCATAACCTTCATTCGTCACATATTGCAAACGGCCTATTGTATGCGAATTACCTGTTGCAAATAAGGTGACGTCAATGTCATTAGCTACTAATCCTTCTGTAATATTTGAAGCCACCTGTTCCCAGGGGCCGTATTTTTCCGGTGGCGTTCTCCATGCAATCGGTGACAATATGGCTACTTTCATACTATTTAGGATCACGACGATTATTTAAACAGTGATCCACAAGCTCTTCTATAATGGCTGTGCCCACACACATAACCGTATCGGCTGCACCCCAGTAAATTTTTACTGTGCCATCGTCTTCGGGAACAGCTCCACATGTGAATACTACATTGTGCACATAACCTGTAATCTCATACGGCTCTTCCGGCTGCAGAATCCATTCATCACCAACAGCAATAATTACAGACGGATCTTCGAGATCGTGCAGCACCAGCCCCAACCTGTAAACGCTGCCATCCATGGTCGGGAAAACACCATGATAAATATTAAGCCAGCCCCTGGGTGTTTTTATGGGCGGTGCACCCGGGCCTATTTTCATTTCATCCCAATGATACTGCAGCGGTTTCATGATTAATTTGGATTCACCCCAGTAGATCAGGTCAGGAGAATAGGATATCCAGATGGACCATGGGGATATTTCGGAGTGAGGACGATCCAATCGTGCATAAAACCCATTAAACTTCTCCGGAAAGATCACCACATTGCGGTAGTCTGCTTCAGTGATAAGAGATATCCGGTCAACGGTTTTGAAATCGGTGGTTTTTGCCAGGCCGATTCTCACGCCATTCCGGGAATAGGCGCTGTAGGTTATCAGGTATTCACCTTCAAATAAAATAATACGCGGGTCTTCAATGCCGTATTCTTCATATTCTTTAAAAACTCCTTCATCGGATGGAACCATAAATGGCTTTTCATCAACCTCAAAATGAAACCCATCCTTGCTCACCGCCTTGCCCAATATGCTTCTTCCATTCCGTTTATGGGAACGAAAGATCATGATATAGGTATCCCTGTGTTTAACAACTCCGGCATTGTGTACCGTAGCCACAGGATAAGGCACATCATCTTTCGTAAGAATGGGATTATCATGATATCTCTTTATCAGCATATTTTTTACTCTTTCTGATTATAGAACCATTACTCTTGAAATCCTTTTTGTCATTTTCTTCCAATGCCTGTAATACGATTAAATGGGAAATCAGGTAAGCCAGTGTACTTTCGGCCCCCTGATTACGATTTACCCCATAGTTTTCAAGGCCATCGAAACACCCTTTGGTTTCATAATCATACAAACTCATCCGCAGGTCATTTTGCCCCAGAAACCACATAAAGCATGAGAATAACTTCGACAGGTACTCTTTATCTTTTGTTAAGTAAAAAGCCTGATGATACATTAAAATCATGGCCAGAGCATCCACCGGTTGTTGAGCAAATACAGATCGTTTACCACCTTTTTCATACCATTCTTCATTACCGATAATTGACAAGTAACCATCTTTATGAGTAAGATCCGTCAGAAAATCCATCGATTCCAAAGCAACAGCTCTGATTTCATCGTCGTCTGATATTTCGGCAGCATGTAAGAGGGCAAGGGGCAAAAGGCCATTATCATACGTGAGTATTGGCTCAAACCAATTCCAGCCGGGCGACCTGTTTTTCTCATAATGATCGATTAACTTCCCTGCAAGGTTTCTTAAAACCTTAATCATTGACTCATCCGAGGGATTCTCTTTCAGGTAATAGCTGATCCCTAACATTGTATTGGCGATGGCTCGTATAGATTTAATTTTTTCAAAGTGCGGGGAAGCTTCAAAGAAAATAAGTTTCCCAGTCTGGCTATAAGAATCATTAGGAGCATTACCAATCAGATACCCAAGAGCCCAAATCGTTCTTCCAAATGAATCCTCCGAACCAACCTCATCAAGAAAGTTCCGCTCAAAATTCAGAAAATTCCTGAAAGTTCCGTCTTCGTTTTGCATATAGTGAATGTAGCTCAGGTATACAGGTACTAATTTTAGTGCAACCATGTCTCTCTTTTGCCTGTAAGCCATAAGTGCCATCAGCAGAGCCCGGGCATTATCATCAAGACAATACCCCTCTTTCAGGTAGGGAATACTGAATCTTGCATGCTGAATTATCCCGGTGTCATCCGTCAGCCGTTTAATATGATTCAAAGAAAATGGCGGCAGTAAAAGCGGATCGATTAACGTTTCGGTCTTCACACGAACTTCAGGCTCACTTGATTTAATATGTTTTACAAGCTTAATGTATTTGCCCCCGGATTTCGCCCAGGTTGTTGTTTTGCCATATTCACGGGCTTTTTTTCTGATTTTCTTCAATTCTTCGGGATTATCCAGTAAATCCAGCAGAATCTTTGAAAGTCCTTCAGAATCACTAAAGTTAAAAAACCGTCCCCGGCCTTCATCCAGTAATTCCGATGCATGCCAGTACGGTGTTGAAATAACCGCCGAACCTACGCCTACTGCATAAGAGAGAGTCCCGCTCGTAATCTGTGCTTCATTCAGATAAGGCGTAATGTATATATCACAGGCCGATAAATATTTAAATAGTTCTCTTTGATCTATAAATTCATTTATAAAAATTACATGATTTTCCAGGCTTAGCGTATTTACCAATTGATGAAGGTAGTTGCGATATTCTTCACCGGAATAACGAACTACATTTGGATGAGTCTTTCCCAGGACGATGTATAAGAGATCCGGATTTTTTTTAATTAACGCGGGCAAAGCATTAATTACGGTTTCAATTCCCTTATTCCGGCTGAGAATTCCAAAGGTGAGCAGTACCTTTTTATGTTCGAGTTTAAATTCCTTTTTGGATTGCTCTTTATCAAATTGAATATCGGGAACGCCATGTTCAATGATTGAAATCTTTTCTTCGTCTGCATCATAAATCTCAGTGAGAAGTTCAATGGCTTTTTGACTCATGACAACCACTTTTTGGGCCATTTTGCAGATTTTACTCAATACAACCTTCTCGTTGTAGGAAGGGTCTTTTACAATCGTATGAAGAGTTACGATGAGCGGAATTTCAAGACGATGAATCAAAGGAAGGATATACAAACCATTCTGACCTCCAAAGATCCCGAATTCGTGTTCAATGATACAAACATCAGCACCGCTTCGATTGATAAACTTTGCCGCTTCCAGGTAATCACGCTGATGTTCCTGCCTGATGGTCAGTTTAACCTCATCAGGGTAATCATAGGATTGGTCGTGATCATTCATTGCTACTATAAACCCTTCAACTGCACTCTCTTTGGGCTTACTGCCGTTAGTCGATAGAGCTGGATTTCTTACCATCGATTGGTAAAGGTTTTGGGTAAACGTTGCAATACCACATTCGCGGGGAGGATATGTTCCTATGCAGGCAATTTTCATTTTATAAAAGAAATAAGATGTTATTAAGCATCAGTTTTTATTGTCCCTGGCCGTTTTATACCTTCTCTTTCACGACGGTTCGGTGTTTCTGCTTACCAGCAATTATTTTTGATGTTAATCAGTGGAAAGTCTGTAAATTGTCTGAATAATCTATCTCAGGCTGGCACTGATTTTTTCATTACTCTATACCGGGTTAAAATTCCTGATGGTCCTTAATACTAATTAAATAGGATGGAATACGAATTACATTATGTCAGAAAAGAGTTACATATTTCAACTATCCTTTTTCATTATTTACATATAAACATGTGTACTAACCCGCATTTCTCACCAATAAATTTAGCTGTGGGCAATCCCGACGGCGGTCGGGAGAAAATGGTGGCGGAAACGTACCTGAGTACGTTGAGCAAACCATTTTTGGGACAACGCAGCTCACGGTTAAATTTCGCAGCGTTT
>SLGL01000007.1 GCA_007123785.1 Balneolaceae bacterium | reverse complement strand
TGCTTCAGATAATTGTAGATGGTATTTCTGCCAACATTCAATTTATCGGCAATTTTTGAAATATTTGGGGTAAACGGGGCTGTCCCGGCAATTACACCCAGCAGTTTCTTGATTTTTTGGATATTAGAGGGGCTGTAATCCTGTACCCAGGCTAAATCGTTTTCCAGTACCGTATGTACAATGGCTGTAAGTTTCTGCCTGGTGGATTCATCCGCCTCATCTCTCAAAAATGGAAAGTACCCATTAGAAAGATATTCTTTAAATAAGGGCAATGGTTTTAATTTTTCATTCACCAGATTACTGATGGCTGTAGTATTTTTAAGGATTTCATCAAACGTTACAGCTTCCATTGAAATACCATGCCTGAACTCAATAAATTCCCGAAAGGAAAGTCCGGGTAGTAATGTTATCGTTGCCCTGCGGCTCAGGTCAGCTTCTGCTTTAAAAATGTCGAAGGCTGAAGATGCGGAGAAAATAAACTGCATGTCAGTATGTGCGTCAAATCCCGCCTTTAGCTCCGAAGACCATTTAGGATATTTGTGAATTTCATCTATTAACAGCAGCTTGCCACCCATTTTTTCAAACTCGGTAATCAATTCATACAAAGAGTTCCTGTAAAACCAGGGGTGATCGGCAGAAACATACAGCGCATTTTCTTTATTGAGATAATGAAATTTCAAATACTGAAGCAAAAGGGTTGTTTTCCCAACCCCTCTCAACCCTTTTATCCCAAAAAGCCGCTGATCCCAATCAATTTTTTCGAATGCGTAACGATGCCACTGGTTAGATACCGATTTTAAAATTTTGTTTTGATATGAGAACAGTTCTTCCATGCTTTTGTTTTGATCTGAAAACAAAATATAGCCATTAATGTTTTGGCCTCAAAACATTAATGCAGTAATTGTCCAAACCCACATGATACAGCTCAAACAAGAAGATCCGCAATGTCTTTCAGAGACATTGCGGATCTTCCTGCGACATTGGATCGATAACCAGTTATAGATATTTTTCAACTTCTGTCATCCGAAGCTTTTCTACTTTTTCAAAATCTTTTTGATTGTTTGTGCACAGCTCCAGGTTATGAATTAACGCCGTAGCTGCAATAACACAATCGCCAAGGGTCATTTTGTATAATCTGCGTATAGGTATACCTGCCTCAATAATATCTGTAGAAATTCGAATGGATTCGACGTTATCAAAAAAGCCAGTGAACCATTGAAGTTCATCCTCAGCAATACGATGATAGCCCAAAACTTCGAGCTTTGTTAATTCTGAAATGGCAATGGATCGATTTCGAAGCCATTTGCGTAATTTTTTGTACTCCGGTTCGGCTGCGTAGATTACAATGTTCGAATCCAGTAGAATCATCAGCAACTCAGGAAATGGTTAATGTACGATCCTGCCGTTCTTTCCTCTGCCATTCAACCGGGTTGACGATTCCTTTAACACCGCCCTTATTTGCAATTTTTTCGAGGTAGTCGATCGCAGAATTCGATTTGTTATCAGGCTTCAATTTTTTTTGTGATGCGGTTTTGTCCCTTTTTTTTACAGTTCCTTCTGTATGATATGTTCCACCGGGTTCGTTCACTTGTTTATGTTTTCTCTCTTCTGCCTGCCTGATCCACACATCCAGCTCACGCAGCAGATTCGGGTCGTTGATGGACTTAATTTTATTTAGTATTTGATTTTTAAGTGACATAGTTAAAGGTACAAAATGTTTGTGTTTTTTACTTGCCAGGTGCCGTGACGTTTATACGGTGATTCTGAATGAGTTTGGTACAGGTCACCATTCAGTTAATTTTAAACCGGGTATCCGGCTGAATTCTATTTTGTTTCTTGTGGCAAGAGTACCATTATTTGCTAATACGATGGCTGCAATAAGCAGGTCGTTCGGCCCGACTGACGTACCTTTTTTCTCACAAACGGCCCGTATTTCAGCATACGTTTCAGACATCCTGTCGGTGTATGAAACAATTTCAAACGGCATCAGAAATCCATACAGCTTTTGGGTATTCTCTTTCTTCCGGCTGCTTTTTTGCACCCCATACAACAGTTCGGAGTGGACAGTTACCGGGATTTTGATCTCATTAGGTGGTGTGGCCAAAAGGTTTTCGCGTATAGAAGGAAATACACCCTTCAGGTAATGAATGCAAATATTCGTGTCCATAAAATCATGGCAGCGATTCCCGTTCGGGAATGGTAAACGAATCATCCCGGATGGAGCCAAACAGGTTTTGAAAATCTTCGGGATAGTTGGTTTGCAGTGATTTTTTCAACTGCCTGCCAACCCATTTGGAAATAGATGTTTTTTCGGCATCGGCGGCCTTTTCAATTTTTTGAAGGGTTTCTTTATCGATATACAGGGAAATTTGGGGCATAAGAGTTACTCCATTTTATCGGTGATAACGCAACGGGGCAAACAAGTATATAAGCAAGTATATTTAGAATTGGATTGTCTTCCAATGGGTTGTGAGTTCAACGGATCCAGACCCGCAATGTCTCTGAAAGACATTGCGGGTCT
>SLGL01000423.1 GCA_007123785.1 Balneolaceae bacterium | reverse complement strand
GTGCCTCTACATGATCAATCACATAATCCGTCAGCAGTTCTTTTGTGATCTTTGTCAGCTCATCCTTTTGCCAGGGTTTGGCTATGTAGTGTTTCAGGTCGGCTTCATTTACAGCCCTGACTGTTTCCTGCAGCCCGGCCTGGCCGGTAATAAGTACTTTTTGGGTGTCTTCTGTCTCGGCACGGTTTTGCATTTCAACGAGCAATTCTACACCGTTATCACCGGGAAGTACATGGTCACATAAAATCAGCCCGATTTCATCATCTTTTTCGAGGATGGAATCGATCAACTCACGTGCTTCTTCGGCAGAATCGGCCATTTCAATCGGGAAAAATTTTTCAAAAACGGTGATATCCCGAACAATCGAATCGAGCACATCAGGCTCATCTTCCACTACCAGTATATAAATTTTTGTTTCCATAATATTTTTGGTTTAGAGTATGTACGGCCAGTATATGACCGAAAGAAGCATTATAAGTACAAGACCGATCAAACCGATGATCAAACCGGATGTGATCATATCTTTGGTTTCCAGCAGGCCGGTGCTTACAGCGATGGCATTGGGAGGTGTGGAGATTGGAAGCACCATTGCAAAACTGGATGCAAGTGCAATCACCAGTCCGATCATCATCATCCCGAAAACCTGGCCTTCCATAATACCTGACATCGCCAGGGATATTCCCAGCGGTATCAGAAGTGATGCGGTTACAGTGTTCGATAAAAAGTTGGACATCAGCAGGGCCACGGTTCCAAACACGGCGAGCAGCATCAAATAGCCGAACTGATCCCACGAAATAGCACCTACCATCCATTCGGCCAGGCCAGTCTCTTTCATGGAGATACCCAGCGCAATTCCACCGGCGATGAGCCAGAGTACTTCCCATGGCAGCTTTCGGATATCCTGTTTTTCGAAAGCAGATGTAAGCGTGAGAACCGCTACTGGGATGAGTGCAACAATGCTGCTGCGAATGCCGTGAATGCCCTCGGTGACCCACAATAATACAGTTATGGCAAATGTAGTGTAGAGAACTATTGCGTTGGGTGAAGTTTTCAGTTTACTGTCGAGCGTGAGTGAAATAATGTCCGTAGCAGGGGGATAGAGCCGAAGAAGAACCTTCCAGGCGATGAAGAGCATCACCACGGCAAGAGGTGCGGCATAGATCATCCAGCTGCTGAAAGCAACCTGTAGCCCCTGCTGGTTCAGAGCAGCGATCACAACTGCATTGGGTGGTGTGCCGATGGGTGTGGCGATACCCCCGATATTAGCGGCAAAAGGGATGCAGAGAACAACTCCGATTCTGGCAGGATCACCCGGCTCCATCCGTGCAATAATAGGTAAAATCACAGTGATCATCATGGCAGTAGTTGCCGTGTTACTCATAAAGGCCGACAGAATCGCTGTGACCACCATCAATCCGAGTATGATATACTCCGTGTGTGAGCCGAACGGTTTTAACAGCACACGAGTGAGGTTTTTATCAAAGTCGTATTTTACAGAGGCATCGGCCAATACAAATCCGCCCAGGAAAAGAATGATGATGGGGTCGGCCAGTGTGGCGATAAAATGATTGAAAGGAAGAGGATCGTACACCGCCGCCGAGTAGTCGATAAAGCCTTCTGCACTGAGCAGAATTACCTGGAAAAAAATTACCAGGATAGAGGTGGAGTAGATGGGAATGGTTTCAAACATCCAGAAAACGGCAGCCATCAGGAAAATACTCATCGCAAAGTGGCCGGCGAGAGGAAGTCCCGGAAAGGTGTAAACCAAGGGCATCAAAAAACCTGTAATTCCCAGTATTAAGCCTGTCCATTTTAATTTCGACATGATTAACAGGTCCCCTTTAAATGAAAGATTTTCTTATAGTAAGTTAAAAAAAAGTGAGGTCAGAAATTAGTTCTGATTCTATTTATGCCTGCCAGGGAGAAAAGTGTTTGATAGTCATCAAAGAAGAGGCAAGAAAACTATTATTCTTGAGATCGGGAATAGGCAGGTGTTAAAATTCCTTTTAACCAGTCATTAAATCTATTGGAAAAGGGATGAAGTGACCTTTGTGAAATTAAAATAGGAGAATGCTATTCCGGATTGTAAATAACATTCTCCCTTCGTTCAATTTAAAAACGATATAATAAAGCTTACAGCACTATACTGTAAAAGCACCTCTCAGCAGATCGATGCTGTCTGCAACGGCCTCTTCGTTGGGCGCATGTCCTTCAAATTCGATGGAGATGTAGCCTTTGTAGTTTGCATCCCGAAGAATTCGGGCAATGCGATCATAATCGAGATCGAGTGTATAGAAGCGCCCGCCGCCATAGTAGGTTTTGGCCTGAATGAAAACAGTGTAGGGAGCAATTCTTTCCAGTTGTTCATATTTATCATCCAGAAAGTTGCCGGTATCCATCAATACACCCAGCCAGGGCGAATCCACAGCATTGAAAAGGCGGAGCAAACCATCGGCCGTGGTTGTAAGTCCCCAGTGATTTTCAAGCCCGAGCATTACACCGTGCTCTTCAGCAACTGGCGCAAGCTGCTCAAGTGCGTCTACACACCATTCAAATGCATCTTCATCCGTGTATCCCTCAATAGGCGGTTCGATTCCCCTGAGATCCATCAGCTCGGAGAAGGAACCTGTTGTTCCCCATCGGCCGGTACTGATTCGTATACAGGAAGCACCCAGGTCACGGGCTACCCGAATAAAGCGTTTGGTATCATCAATACTCTGCTGGCGCTCCTCACGGTTGGGGTTTAAAAATCGCTGGTGAGTAGAAAGACAGTTGAGGTGAACACCATGAATCAGGGCATGTTTCTTAAGATCATTAATATAACCCGGGTCTTCACTTTCAAGCTGACGGTGAAGTACATCTACTCCGTGTACACCGAGCCTGGAGGCTTCTTCGATCACATATCGAAGGGGTGTTCGTTCTGAGTAAAAGTGCCAATAGGAATAACTTGAAATTCCGAGAGTTACGTGATTTCCGTTATTGACTGCAGAAGATGATTTTCGTTCAGCCAGTGCAGTTAGTGGAATAAGAGCGCCGCCTGCCACACCAGCAGCAAGTTTTTTCAAAAAAGAACGGCGTTGATTATTGTCGGGATGTTGATTCATTATTTTTTCGGATGTGTTAGATTGTTTCAATATGGAAAATAGAAAAAAAGGGGTGGTTTTCAACCTGTCAATAAGTAAAAGGTGGTCAAAAATAAAAAAGCTGAGAATATTGTCCGTTCGTTAACTATATATTTCTCAGTTCTCTGTTTCAAATTTTTTCTCATTCCACTCTCTCCACCCGCCGGCCATTGAACTCAAATTGCTGTACCCCATCTTCTTAAGATTGTCTGCAGCCAGGGCAGAACGATACCCGCCGCCACAGTAGAGCACAATCTCTTTTTCGGTGTCAGAAATGTTCTTCTCGATGTCCCGCTCTATAACACCTTTGCTCAGATGAATCGCATTTGGAAGATGCCCTGCATTAAATTCATGCTCTTCACGGGTGTCCACGAGCAGGAAATCTTCGTTATTCTGAATTTTTTGGAAGACTTCACCAGTTGAAATTTCCGGGATTCGTGTAAGTGCATCGTTTACCAGTGCAATGAACTTTTCAGAGTGTTTTTTTGACATATTTTAAGTGAAAAGTGAAAAGTGAAAAGTGAAAAGTGAAAAGTGAAAAGTGAAAAGTGAAAAGTGAAAAGTGAAAAGTTGTCTGTTTTTAATTTCTCATTTCGCTGCGTTCGATCAGTTCGCGGGCGCTGCTGAGGGCGGAAGCGGTAATTTGTTCGCCGCTCATTAATGCAGCAACTTCGCGGATGTGTTCTTCTTCCGAAAGCGGTTCAATTCGTGTTGTCGTGCGTTCACCATCGTCGGATTTCTGAACGCGGTAGTGGCGGTGAGCCTGGCTTGCAATTTGCGGCTGATGGGTGATTGCCACAATCTGGCAATATTCGGAGAGTTTTCGCATTTCCCGGCCCACTTTTTCTGAAATCTGTCCGCTGATGCCGCTGTCGATCTCATCAAAAATCATTACCGGCAGGTGGTGCTCTTTGGCAAGAATAGATTTCAGAGAAAGCATCACCCGGCTGATCTCACCGCCCGATGCAATTTTAGCAAGTGGTTTGGGCTCTTCACCTTTGTTGGTGGAGATAAAAAAGCACAAATCATCGCAGCCATCTTCAAGGCATTCTATGGGTTGTCCGTCGATCTCAATCCATCCATTTGTAGTGACGCGCCAGGCCACATCCACCTCAAACCGGCCGTTGGGGATTCCCAGGTTCTTAAGAGCTGTTACAATATCGGCAGAAAGAGTCTGCCCCGTTGAAATTCTCTTTTCGTGAAGTGCAATCGCTTTTTCCTTCAGCTGTTCGGCTTGTGCCGATATTTTCTTTTCAATCCGATCGATTTCAAGGTCAAAATTTTCAGCAACGTTCAGCTCCGTTTTGATTTCGTTATAGTAGCTGATCAGCTCAGGAATGTTCCGCCGGTACTTTTTCTGCAGCCGGTTTAGTTCGGCCTGCCGCTGTCTCAGGGTTTCAAGGCGATCAGGATTAAACTCAATCCGGTTGCGATAGCGCTCGGCAAAATGGATGGTTTCCTGAATGCTGATGCGTGCGGTGGTTATTTCCTGCAGGTACGATTCGAACTCCGGCTCAATCCGAGCCATATCTTCAAGGTGCAGCTTGATGGTGTTGAGCATATCCATCAAACTGATCTCATCACCGTTACCAATTTCAGTGATGGCTGCTGCTTTTTGATCCAGGTCTTCGGCGTTGTCGAGAAGGTTCATTTCAGCATTCAGTTCATCCTCTTCATCTGCATTCAGTTCGGCAGCTTCAAGTTCTTTTACCTGGAACTGGTAGAGTTCGGTTTTTTCTTTAAGTTCGCGTTCCCGGTTTTTTAGTGTACGCAGCTCTTTTTGGAGGCTTCGCATCTTTTCAAATTCTTCGCGGTAAGCGTTTAACAGAGGTTTTACAGAGTCGAATTGATCGATTACAGCGAGGTGGTTTTCATCCTTGAGCAGGAGTTGGTGGTCGTGCTGACCGTGAAGGTCCACAAGCTGGTCGCCCACCTGTTTAAGTACGGAAATGTTCACCGGTGTGTCATTGATGAAGGCCCGGCTCCCGGTCTGGCGGATCTCCCGGCGAAGGATCATCTCCTCACTGAAATCAACCGCACTTTCTTCTAAAAACGTTTTGAGCCATTCATTTTTACCGACCAGTATGGTTGCTTCAGCGATCGCTTTGTCTGCACCCTGACGTATGACGTCTGTATCGGCACGTTCACCCAATATCATGTTCAGCGCTCCAATGATGATCGATTTACCCGCTCCGGTCTGTCCGGTGAGTACATTCAGGCCGTGTTCGAACTGTACGTTCAGTTCATCAATCAGTGCAAAATCTTTGATGTAGAGAGATTTGATCATGCGTTCAGCAGATTGTTAGATTTTGTTTGAAAATAGCGATCTCGGGATGAAGAATCATGGGTGATTTTTTTGTTCCGGTCTTATACCATTTCTCTTTCCCACAGCCTCTCAAGAGGGGACTGCAGGTTTATCATATAAATTTGCCCACAACAATTCCAGTAAAACCTCTGATTTTATATTTAAACTGCAATGTTTTCACAAAAATCCGATAATTCCTTAATGAGCATTGTTCGCAGTAAAGTTTCCGGGAGAAAAATCAGGCTTAAATGTCCTGGGAACGGGTCGGCGACACGTTGTGCATTAGATTCTGGTTCCCCCACTCAGGAGATAAAGTACCGCCATTCGTACAGCAAGGCCATTGGTTACCTGGTTCAGAATTACGGCCCGGTCGCTGTCGGCCACATCGCTCTCCAGCTCCACACCACGATTGATAGGGCCGGGATGCATGATTGTAAAATCTGGATATTTTTCAAGGTGAGCCATTTTTATGCCAAACAACTCGTGGTACTCCCGCAGGCTGGGAAACTGATCGGTAACGGCACCCATCCGCTCCATCTGAATCCGAAGTGCCATCGCTATATCACACCATGCGAGTGTTTCTTCAAGATGATAGCTGACATTTACACCCAGTGTACCTGCGAATGCAGGCATCAGTGATTTGGGTCCGCAAATTGTAACTTCAGCTCCCAGTTTGATCAGCCCGACAATGTTTGAACGGACCACCCGGCTGTGACTGATGTCTCCGATAATTGCAACTTTTTTGCCTTTCAAATCAGGATAAATCTGCTGCATGGTGAACATATCGAGCAGGGCCTGGGTAGGATGTTCATGTGCACCATCTCCAGCATTTATGATGGCAGCATCCACACATCGTGTTAGAAAATGAGGGACACCGGGACTTTCATGACGAACTACCACCATATCGATTTTCATTGAACTGATGTTGCGGATCGTATCTTTCAGCGATTCACCTTTCCGCGTGCTGGAGGTGCCGGCAGAAAAATTCACCACATCTGCACCCATTCGTTTTTGGGCCAGTTCGAATGAGAGGCGTGTTCGGGTGCTGTTTTCATAAAAAAGATTCACGATCGTCTTATCGCGAAGAGTGGGTACTTTCGGAACGGGGCGATCCAGGACTTCACGGAAGGTCTTGGCTTGTTCCAGAACAAAACGGATGTCATCGGCAGAATAGTTATAAAGTCCCAGCAGGTGTTTTTGATTGAAATTGTAATCGATTAACTGCTGATCAGGCATCGGCCCTCCTTCCTTTTACAATGTAAACAGCATCTTCGCCGTCCAGCTCTTTTACTTTTACCATCACTTCTTCATTGGCATGGGTGGGAACCGTGAGGCCGATATAATCGGCGCCGATAGGCAATTCCCTGTGGCCCCGGTCAATCATACAGCAAAACCGGATCGTTCGCGGCCGGCCGTAGGCCATCAGTGCATCCATTGCCGAGCGAACCGTGCGTCCGGTGTATAGCACATCATCTACCAGTATTACATCACGGTTGTAAAGATCGAAGGGGATTTCGGTGACTTTGACCTCGGGCATTTTCAATTTAGAGCGAAAATCATCACGATAAAAAGTAACATCGAGAGCACCAAAGTCGGGACGCACGTTGATTTTTTTTTCGATAATCTGTGTAATTCTGCGGCCCATGTATACACCGCGTGTCTGCATGCCGATAATAGCCGGTTCGGAAGGATCATCGTAAGGTTCAAGAAACTGATGAGCAAACCGCAGATAGGTGCGGTTAAGATCCTCTTCCGTCATGATTTTGGCTTGTTCCAAAGATACCTCGGAGTAATTTTTATGTGCAAAATTAGGAATTGCCAGATTGGAAAACAATTGAAATGAATATTCGTACATTTGGGGCTGAACAAAACCTGCTTGTAACTTCGATATTCTATGTCACCCGAACAAAACCAGAAAGTAGTACTTCTTTTGGTGATTGTACTTATTTCTCTCAATCTGCGCCCTGCTATTACCGGGGTAGGTCCGCTGATTGGTGAAATCCGCCTGGACACCGGACTCTCCAATTCCGTAATCGGACTTCTGACTACCCTTCCTGTACTTGCATTTGGTTTTTTTTCGGTGCTTACACCACTGTTTACAAGAAGATGGGGTACGGAAGGAACGATGGCATTCGCACTCTTTATACTAAGCGCCGGAATTTTATTACGGGTTATACCGCTGAATTCTGCACTTTTTTTGGGAACGGCTATTCTTGGAGTGGGGATCGCCCTTGGTAATGTTATGCTTCCGGGAATTGTAAAAAAACAGTTTCCGCAGCGAGCTGGCTGGCTGACCGGTGTTTATACAGCCATGCTGGGAGTGGGTGCTACAGTGGCATCGGGTATTAGTGTGCCGCTGTCTGAAGGTGCAGGTTTTGGCTGGCGGTGGGCACTGGGAGTCTGGGCAATTCTCTCGATATTTGCTTTCATTGCCTGGCTTCCGCAGATGAAGGTGAATATGCCTGTAGTGAACCGAAAAAGCTTTAAAGAAGCTTTGACTCATCTGGGGAGGTCGAAACTTGCCTGGATGGTGGCCGTATTTGTGGGATTGCAATCGCTCACATTTTACACGCTTACAACGTGGCTGCCCGAAATTTTGATTGACCGTGGGATGAGCTCATCAAACGCCGGATGGATGCTGGCCCTGAAACAGGGTGTGGGCGTGTTGGGTTCTTTTATTTTTCCCGGCTGGGCCGCAAAAATGGATCGTCAACGGTTTTTAGTGGTTTTGATTGTTGCGTTTGAACTGATCGGGCTGATCGGCCTGATGTTTGCTCCTATATCGTGGGTGGTGGTTTGGGTGTCCATTTTGGGATTCTGTCTTGGCGGAAGTTTTGGATTGGCGTTATTATTCATCATTTTGAGAAGCAGGGATACAGAATCGGCTAACGAGCTTTCGGGTATGTCGCAATCGATCGGGTATACCATTGGCGCAACCGGTCCGATTCTTTTCGGTGCGCTGTTTGATTTCGCCGGTAACTTGCTGGTTTCTCTTGGGTTTCTGTTTTTAATAGCAGTTATTAAGCTCTGGTGTGGCTGGATTGCGGGGAATGACAAAATTGTTTAATAAAAATTTTTCAGTAAGATGCATTTTTTTTCGAATAGCAGGTTTTTCTCATGGGATCCGTCTGGATATTTTGAGGTTTTGATAATTTTTTGAGACCTGCCAACCGTATGTGTGGGTGATTTTGTGTGACCAATACCGTGAGGACTGGGTTGCGAAGAAACATCAACTTAATCCGGCCCGTGAACCCGGCACCGTGAATGAAAAAACAGTCAACGATTCCCCTTCACCAACTGTTCTTCCAAAGCAAACCTCTTGAAAACAGGCGATTTTGCCAGTGTTTTTATGTATCTTTCAGGATTTGCAAGGAAACAAAATTATGTCAAAAACCGACACCTCTGCTACAGAGAAAATTTCTAAAAACGGTACATCCACATCTGACCGCCCGATCATTATAAAAGGGGCAAGGGTTCACAACCTGAAGAACATCGATGTTGAAATTCCGCGTAACAAACTGACGGTGGTAACCGGTGTATCCGGGTCAGGAAAATCGAGTCTCGCATTTGATACGATCTATGCAGAAGGCCAGCGGCGGTATGTGGAGAGCCTTTCGAGTTATGCCCGGCAATTTCTGGAACGAATGGATAAACCCGATGTGGACTTCATGCAGGGGATTTCTCCGGCGATGGCCATTCAACAGAAAACCACAAGCAGTAACCCGCGCTCAACTGTGGGTACATCTACCGAAATTTACGATTATGTACGGCTGCTCTTTGCACGGATCGGAAAAACCATTTCGCCGGTGACGGGTAAAGAGGTGAAAAAAGATACACCTGATACGATTATCCGTGAACTTTTCGATGAATTTGATGAGAAAACAAAGTTTTACGTGCTTTTCCCCTATGAATTGAGAGAGGGACGGAAACAGGAAGAGCAGTTTGCCGTGCTGAAAGAGAAAGGGCTTACGCGGCTGCTTCATGTGGAAGATGAAACCCTTACTGATCTCACCCGGGATGAAGTGGATCCGGCATCCATCAAACCGGAAACTCATCGTGTGCTGGTAGACCGCCTGGCCATTAAAAAAGATGATGCCGCACGCAGCCGAATTGCCGAATCACTGGAAACGGCTTTTCGTGAGGGAAACGGACGGTGTTCCATCAAAATAAGAAATGGTAAAGAGCTGAATTTCAGTGAACGGTTTGAGCGTGACGGTATCGAATTTTTGGAGCCTACTCCACAAATGTTCTCCTTCAATAATCCGTTCGGAGCCTGTGATGCGTGTGAGGGATTCGGCAGGGTAGCCGGCATTGAAGAAGATCTGGTGATCCCCGATCACGACAAAACGATCCGTGGCGGGGCCGTTGCTCCATTTGACTCTCCCAAATTTGGAAAATACCTTCGCGATTTTGTGCGGGTGGCCGCCGGGGAAAAAATACCCATTGATGTGCCCTATC
>SLGL01000361.1 GCA_007123785.1 Balneolaceae bacterium | reverse complement strand
TACTGATTAAAGTCACTATCTCCAAACGCAAGAATAGGAATATCGGCCGGTGAGATACCCAATTTGTGCATTTCACTTAGAATACCCAGGCCAACCGGATAAGTAACGGCAAAAATGGCTTCCGGTTTCCCGTATTGTTCAAGAAGTATATTAAAACCTCTGGCTCCATCAACTTCACTAAAACCACCTTCAATGATAGCGGATTCAGCCATACTCAGACCTGCTTCCTGTAATGCTTCATTGTAACCGGCTCTTCTCTGCTTGCCAATAGTTGATGTATTATATCCGGCGAGATGTGCAATATCTTTATAACCAAGGCCAATCAGATGCTTCACACCTTTTCGGGCACTTTCACGGTCGTTGACCTTCACGTAGCTAAAACCAGCATCGGTAAATCCCCTGTCGAAGAAAACGAGATTAATACCCATCTCTTTTGCATCTTCAAAAATATCCGGTTTCTTTGTTTTTTCTGTGACAGAAACAACCAGCCCATCGACTCTCATATTGATCATCGACTCGAGGTGTTCTTTTTCCAGTTGTTCATTCTCATAAGATACTCCCAAAATCACCTTATACCCTTCTTTTTCAGCAGCCTTGTAAATTCCTTCGATGGTAGCCGCAAAAAAAGCATGTGCTATTTTAGGAACTATCACTCCAATAGTATTTGTCACTTTTGAAGTTAATGAGCGTGCCTGAAGATTGGGGTGATATCCCATCTCCTTTGCCTTCTTTTTAACTTTTTTACGGGTCTCTTCAGATATATCTTTATGATCTCTTAAGGCCTTGGAAACACTTACTTTAGTTATGTCCAGTTCTTTCGCAATGTCTTCCAAACGTACATTTTTCATTTTGTTAACCTGCCGCCTTAAGATGTTAATGAGTTATAGATAGTGATTTGCTGAATCTATGATTTTCAAATTCATATATCGGACTTATGATTTTACATCTTACACATTCAAAGGACAGAATATATCGTCTGCGATCAGGAAGATGTGCCAAAGTCCTGAAATTCAGTTACTCCTTTTCAATCAAATATTTCACATTTGAACTTCTATCGGATTTGAATCTTTTCTTCTTTTCTGGTTCAAATAATCAAACCGATAAAAAAGATGCCATCCAGCCGATCTCTGTTTATTAGAACGGCTGAATGGCTACTCAAAACCTGATCACCATACAGTTTGGTGATGATCTTGCTTATACCAGGTCAGACGGACGTTTTGCGTGAGGTTTCAGACTAGTAAGCCCTTCAATTTTTACAGGTCTCCCGGATGCTGCGCTCTTGCGGGCAGCTACCCCTGCCAGTACCGACATCACACCATCACGTGTTCCGGCCGACTGATAAAGCGGATCAGCCATGTCCGGATCTTTAAAGAGTTTATCCATCAACAACGGATCTCCTCCCCAATGGCCGCCTTCAGTAAAATCAACTGTAATTTTCTGAGGTTCTTTACCCAATGGAGTATAAATCCATTCCTGGTGGTCACGCGATGATGGCCAACCACCTTCACGCCCTTCAAGCCTTCCTTTGGTTCCGTTAAACGCAATCCAGTAACCGGAATGATCTGTGTCTGATGTAAGTGAATAGTTCAAAAACGCATTATTGGCGTATTTCACAAGCGCCGAATGCTTGTCATGAGAGTCGATGTTGTGCCTGAAAACACAATTATCCCGGATATATCCGTCGTAATGCTCATTATCGGCATACATCTGTCTCAGATGATCGTTGGCGTTAATGTCCCAGTGGTAATCGCAGCGGACGGCATGCGGACAGTTGCGGCAGTTGGTTGAGCGGAACGGACCATTAGAACCGAATATCTCCAGAGCATCATGCGCATACACTTCCACGGGATCTGAATCCAGGAACCAGTTAATCATATCGAAATGATGCGTATTCTTGTGAACCCAAAGCGTACCTCCCCGCTGACTTTCCCCATGCCACCTCTGCATATAAGCTTGCTGATGACTATGGCTGATGTTCCAATGGAAGTCTACAGTTCTGATATCACCAATTGCTCCTTCCATCAGCATCTCTTTTACTTTGGCCCGGTGGGGCGGATAGCGATAATTGAAGGTTACATAGACATCGTTGGGATATTTTTTGTCAGCATCAATAATAACCTGACATTTTTGTTCATCAATGGTCAGCGGTTTTTCACAAACTACATCCACACCATGCTCCAGCCCTGCTACTACACAGTTATGGTGCTCCCAGTCCCATGTTGTAACCACAAGGCGATCGGGACTGGTTCGCTCGAGCATCTCATCCAGGTTGCTGAATGTGGGACAATCCACACCGATGTAGTTATGACCATAATCCAATCGGCCGGGGTTCGTATCGCAAATCCCCACAAGGTCAACATAATCCCCGTAGTTTCTCATTAATGTTCGTCCATACATTCCAACACCACGAACACCAAGGCCTACTACCGCAACCTTCATCTTCCCATCGCTTCTACGTTTAGATGGTGCTTTTCCGGGTTTAGACATAACAGGCCCGGCAATAATCGATCCTCCAAGTGCCGCTCCAGTTGTTT
>SLGL01000334.1 GCA_007123785.1 Balneolaceae bacterium | reverse complement strand
GAAGCGTAGGTTCGGCTGCAGCAGCAACTTCTGTCAGATTAGTCTGTCCGGTTGCGCCATATATAAGTGCAATTCCATAGAGTAAAAATCCGGTAGAGAAAGCACCCAGTAAAAAATACTTGAGAGCAGCTTCGGCCCCGATTTTTTCCGTTTTAATCAATCCGGCAAGTACGTAGAGACAGATCGACATGGTTTCGAGGCTCACAAAAAACGAGATCAGATCGTTTGAAACGGCAAGCCCAAGCATTCCGGTAGTGGCAAAGAGCAGCATCCCGTAAACCTCACCGTTGTGAAGTCCGGCATCCTGCAAATAATCTTTCGAAATAAATACGCAGAACAGAGCACCCAGCAGAACAATCATCATGCCGAAAGCGCCGGTTCCTCCATGAACAATCATCCCGGAAAAAGCGGTACCGGTATCACCGAACATCGCCTGAATGGAAAAAATAAATGCAATTCCAAGACCAGCAACGGTTGCTCCGTAACTGAGGTGAACTCCCTTCTTGTATGCTTCAAGCATAATCACCAAAAGCCCGGCAGCGGCTACAATAATACCGGGTAGAAAGGAGTGTAAATCGTGTATATAATCCATTAAATTTTAAGTTTTAATCCTGTCTGCTTTTCGAACTTTTTTCGGATAAATTTCAGGAGGCGGCTTTTTCGATAGCCCTGGCCAGTTCAATATCTTTGCTGGTTACTTTACCGCCAGCATCATGAGTACTGAGGCTGACCGACACCTTGTTGTAAACATTAAACCACTCGGGGTGATGAGCCTGTGATTCAGCTTCAAAGCCCACCTTCACCATAAAAGAAAGTGCTTCTTTAAAGTTAGCAAAGGTAAATTCTTTGTGAATTTTATCATCATCAAAAGTCCAGCCTTGCAGGTTATTCAGCTCCTTTTTGATCTGTTCTGGTGTAAGTGGTTCCATAATAGATTTCAGTCTTTGAGTGTTACAAAATTTACATCCCTCTGTTTTTCCTGTACGCTGTAAAATTTCGCAGTCCAATCGGGGATATTCTCTGTCCGGGTTTCATTAAGAACAGCTACACTTTTTTCCTCTGTAATGCTAATGTATGATTCAACCCACTCTTCAGAGTATTGAGTAAAATCAACCGGACGGATACCAATCCAAACCATAAAAATTACCAGCGGAATAAGCAGGCCGATTTCGCGGCCATTCAGATCGATCAGTTTCTCATTTTCTTCGTTTGTAATGGGGCCGAACATGACACGCTGATACATCCAGAGCATATAAGCTGCCGCCAGTATGACACCGAGTGCGGCAATAACCGCATATGCTTTATTGGCGTAGAGAGTTGAAAAGAAGGCACCATTCAGAATCAGAAATTCTCCGATAAATCCATTCAGGCCGGGAAGCCCTATTGAAGCAAGTGTTGCAATCATAAACATTACAGCAAAAACAGGCATCTTTTTGGCGACTCCGCCAAAATCTGAGATCATTCGGGTGTGGCGGCGATCATAAATCATTCCTACAATAAGGAAGAGTGCGCCGGTGGAGAGACCATGATTAATCATCTGAATGATGGCACCCTGAACAGCAATCGTATTGAGAGCAAAAATTCCCAGTACCACAAAGCCAAGGTGGCTAACTGATGAGTAGGCTACCAGCTTTTTCACATCTTTCTGTACCATCGCCACAAGTGCTCCATAGATAATCCCGATTACGGCAAGGATGGCCATATAGGGAGCAAATTCCATAAATGCATTGGGAAATACAGGCATGCATACGCGGATCAAACCATAGGTCCCCAGTTTCAGCATGATGGCTGCAAGTACTACGGAACCGGCAGTTGGCGCCTCTGTGTGTGCGTAGGGCAGCCAGGTATGAAAAGGAAAAAGCGGTACTTTAATACAGAACGCCAGGGCAAATGCAAGGAAAAGCCAGGTCTGCTCTACAAGCCCTATAGTGTATTCAGGGCTGGAGATAAAGCGCCAGTCCGCAGTAAACTCATATACTCCTGTAGCTGCACCTGCATTGTAACCGAGGTAAATCAGTGCTACAAGCATTATGAGAGAACCAACGAGCGTATAGATAAAAAACTTTATAGTTGCCCGGATCCTGTCACTACCGCCCCAGATACCGATCAGAAAATACATCGGGATAAGTGAGAGTTCAAAAAACACATAAAAAACTACCAGATCGAGCGAAGAAAAAACTCCAAGTGATGCTGTTTGAAGAAGCAGAAGCATGGAGTAATAGCCGATCAGGCTTTTCTTCACTGAACTCCAGGATGAAAGAATTACAATCGGCCCGAAAAGTGTGGTGAGCATAAAAAGAAGCATGCTGAGTCCGTCCAGGCCTACAAGATATTTGATATCCATGCCGGCAAATATCGGTGAGCCTTCCGTCACATACTGCGGCACAGCCGAATTGGCCACATCGAAACTAAACAACAGAGGAAGTGAGAGGAAAAACGTCAGCGTGGTGACCCCCAGGCTGGTCCACTTCACGGCTTCATCCCCTTTGATGAACAGGAATGCCACAATCCCGAGCAGCGGTAGATAGATGGTGATATTTAGT
>SLGL01000471.1 GCA_007123785.1 Balneolaceae bacterium | reverse complement strand
TCTCAGATTCAGATTTGTCGTTTTTTGGTAAAATATGCAGGATTTTTTGGTCAGAAAGGATGATAGAGAAAGAGTGACCGGTGAATTCAGCTTCAGATATATTTTTCGCTTTCAATCCATTTAACGGCATGAACAACCAAAACCGTAGAATTTTTAAAATCCATTTTCTCTTTTATTCTCGACCTGTAAGTCTCTATGGTTTTTACAGCCAGGTGTAGTTGATCGGCAATTTCATTACTGCTTTTACCCCTGCCGATAAGTTCGAATACTTCAAGCTCTCGATCGCTCAGAATATCGACCGGCGAATTCATCAAGGGTTTATTCCCTGACATAGCATTCATCAATAATTTATCAGCAATTTCATCGCTAACATAAATTCCGCCGTTTAGTACCTTTCGAACAGCCTTTAGAAAAATTTCGCTCGATTCAAATTTCATCATGTATCCTTTTGCGCCAGCACGTAATGATCTTTCCGCATAGATTGATTCTTCGTGTCTTGATATCACCAGCATTTTCTGTTTGGAATCCTGGAAAATCACATTTTTTATTAGTTCTAAACCGCTCATGCCGGGAAGAGATATATCTACAATTAGTAAATCGGGTTTGTATTTGCTGATCGCCAGAATGGCATCTTCTGCCCGTTCGAACTGTGCAGTTACTTCGTACCCCTGTTCGGTCTCCAGTGTACTGACAAGTCCCTTTCTCATGATCGGATGATCATCAACAATAATAATCTTCTTTTTGAGTGGAATGTTCATTGTATTTTTGTTTGTAATTTAGTTTCCCGATGTGTTTAAATCTGCAAGGGAAAATTTTTATTTAAAATGTTCCAGGTTATTAGGAACCACACACCGGGCCCTGGTTAGACCCTCTTCAGTTCTTATAACTTCAAATATACCGTTCATGACACCAGCCCTGTGTTTCATAATCTGCAGCCCTGCTCCCTGTCTCGATTGTTCTATTTTCTTTTTATCAAAGCCTTTTCCGTCATCATCTACGATCAGTGATGTGTGATGATCATTTGACGACAACCAGACGGTAATATTATTTGCATCACTGTGTTTTAATGCATTGTTAACTGATTCCTGGGCAATTCTGTAAAGTTGATGAGCCATACTATTGGATTTAATATCTGTGTTACCAACCTCCTTGAATTCAAGCTTGATTTCTGAAAGACCAGAGACACGCCTGCACAGATTTTCAAGTGCAACACTTAACCCGTTATTTTCCAGGTCTATTTGAACCATCTCTCTTGAAATAGTTCTGGTATATTCATCTGCTTTATTAACCAATGATGCAATTTCGTTTACCTCGTTGGCACCGGGAAGAGCATTAGCCTTCAGCTTTCGTGCAAGGTTTTCCGACAGCATTCTGATCCCGGTAAGCATTTGTCCAAGTTCGTCATGGAGTTCACGTCCAATCTGCTGTCGTTCTTCATCTCCAATTTCCAGGATTCGCCTTTCCAGTTTCCTGCGTTCGGTAAGGTCTTTGATTATTCCGGAAAATAACCGGTTGCCTGCCCATGTTACTTCACTTACGGAAAGGTCGACAGGAAAAATAGTTCCGTTTTTTTTTCTGCCCTGCACCTCTCTTCCGAGACCAATAATTTTTTTCTTACCGGTTTTAAGATAGTTAAGGATGTAATTGTCATGATTTTCATTGTGTGGAAAAGGCATTAATATTTTTACATTTTCCCCGATCAGTTCTTCTTCCTGATAACCAAACATTTGTATGGTAGAACGGTTTATCGTTTCAATAATGCCGGTCTTATTAATGGTAATCATTGCATCAATACTTGTGTCGAAAATGGCTTGGCTAATTGCCATATTCTTTTTAAGCTTGCTCTCGGTATATTTCAAATTCCCGATATCACAAATGGTTATAACACAGATCATCGGTTTTTCATCGTCATCGTGATAAATTTTCAATCTTACATCCAGCCAGATTTTTTTCCCGTTTTTATGGAGGGCATGCCACCTGCCATGTACCATTTTCCCTTCAGCACATTTTTTCAGAATTTTTTTGAATGGAATATCTTCACCATCTTCATAGAGTGTGCTCACAGGTCTGCCTATAATCTCTTCTTTCTCGTACCCTAAAATTTCTTTATTGGCATTATTCCAGAAAATAATATGGCCCCTTAAATCGGTTATAATAACCCCATGGAGAATACTTTCCAGAATATGAAATTGGTTATGTAAAGGCTCATTTCTCACTATAAATCTCTCTAAGGAAGTTGTACAATCCTTTTGGGTATCCGAAGACACTATTTCTCTCTTTAATCTAATTAACTCTTACTTACAAGTGTATAATAGTTTCCTTGTAATTCCAATAGGCATAATCCCCATATATTGTTTCTAATCATAGTGAACAATCTACCCCGAACAGCCAGTGGAAGCTGGCAGCGAGAGCTAAGAGTGCAAGCAGCATTCATTTAAAGCTTCGGAAAATGAGAAGTTTTACGAAGATGATGAAGCTAGCGTAAGAGCAACCAACCTTGGTACTTCATGAATCATGAGCCGCAGCATTTCGGGTTTTACGGTCG
>SLGL01000094.1 GCA_007123785.1 Balneolaceae bacterium | reverse complement strand
TTGGCAAGAACAGAGTTTTCTTGGTAAGTGGGCTACATGGCCAACAGAAGAGGCCTCTATTTTCAGTATACATCCCTATTCAGTTTTAAGCAGAAGATATAACCTGAATGAATACGAATGGGATAATAAAGCCAGCGTACCCTATTTAAATTTATCACAACCTGCAGTATTTGTCAGCTTTGATAACGAGAGATCTATATCAAAAAAAATGATCTATGCTAAAACAAACCGGCTTGGAGGAGTAGTGATTTGAGATCTTAGTGGTGGTTTTTCACAAAATACTTCACCTAAAGACCCGCTCTTGAAAGCTGTAAAATCTCATCTTAATAATTAGGGAATTATGTCAAAAAAAGACTCCAAAAACCATTTCTTTTTCGGTTTTAAAAATGCTTATACATTGCTGCGTAATGGGTGCTATTCAGTTTTTTACAATGAGGTTAAAAAGCGTCTTTATTCAAAATCGTTCTCGTTTGGGCTGCAAAGAGACCTTAACAAAACTTTTGAAGCACCCTTAGCAACTATAAAAATTCATATTCGCCCCTTAAATGGAGTCGATACAGAGGTGCTCTTGGGAGAAACAGAATCTGCCAAGGGTAATCCAAGAATTATTTGCCACCAGCGGGCTATTTTAGATGCAAAAATACCCACCTGTTACGTAGCTGTTACAACTAACGATAAACCTTGCTACATGCAATGGCTGATAAGCTTTAAGGATAATTACAAAATACAATCTCACTTTAAAGATATTTTCCCGCCATTAAACCCACAGGAGGCACTTCTTGAAGGAGCCTATGGAAATCCTGAATTCCGGGGCCTGGGAATTATGCCTGAGGCTATGTCTCAAATCGCCGAAAAAGCATCTCTGTTGAATGCAAGATGGGTAAATACTTTTGTGGATATCACAAATATTGCATCATTAAAAGGTTGTCGTCGATCCGGTTTTGAACCTTATATTCTGCGAAAAGAGAGATGGTTTCTGTTTTATCGAACTGTTTCATTTCATCCGCTGCCTGAAAATCTGCTTGATGATTACCATTTAAACACAGCAGATAATGCAAAAAAAACTATAGATAAAAATGGGGTTCAAGCTCATTTACAACCACAAACCCAAAATTAGAATGAAACAAAAAATAAATTTTATTCTGATAATCTTCACCTTGTCTTTAGGGTTGAATTGCGTACAAGACTCAAACGGTTTAATGACAAAACCATCAAGTCTCGAAAATTATTTTAATGCCGATTCACCTTTTGTTCAGGTAAAAAATGGGAAATTTATACTGGAAGGCGAAGAATTCCGGTTTGCAGGTACAAATGCCTATTATCTTCCAAATTATGAATTGATTGATCCTCCTGTAGTTGAAAATACTCTAAATGCATTTAAAGCAGCCGATATTTCAGTCGTAAGAATGTGGGCCTTTTATGACGGTTATGATTGTGGATACAGTTCAGTTGACCCGAATGAAAATGTTATCCAAACCCTGCCGGGGGTATATAATGAAGAAGCACTCCAGAATCTGGATCTTGTCATAGCGAAAGGCAAACAAAGAGGGCTTCTGTTTATTCTTCCTTTTATCAATTACTGGGATGAACTGGGCGGAATATGCCAATATAATACCTGGGCCGGTGCAGAAAACCCATCCGTAAATATGGATTTTTTTCTGAATAACGAACAGACTCAGAAGTGGTACCGTGATTATATTTATATGCTGCTGAACCGGGTAAATACATTTACTGGTGTCGCCTATAAAGATGAACCGGCTATCCTCTCCTGGCAAATTATGAATGAGGGACGAAACAAAGGACAAAATCCTGAAATTCTTCGGGATTGGTATCGTGAAATTGCTCAATACATTAAATCAATTGCCCCGGATCAACTGTTGGGAACCGGTGAAGAAGGGTTTGATGATGGAACTCCATCCATTTATTCAGTTCATAATTACAGCAACACCTATGTGCTCAGAGCCGATGAAGGTACAAGTTATATCCTGAACACATCTATTCCTGAAATTGATTACGGTAACGCTCACTGGTATCCGACGGAATTCGGTTTCGGCTTTGAAATAACCAATGATCTTCTAACAGCTCAGAACGCATGGATAACCGATCATATCCGGATTGCCAAAATAGAGGGTAAACCATTTATACTTGGGGAATATGGTTTCCCGGGATGGGGGGATGAACGGGTATTCTCAATGTATACAGAGCTATGGCAAAAAGCGGAAGAAATTGAATTGGATGGCAGTTTACTGTGGCAGCTTACATCAGATTATGCTAAATGCACAGAATATGGCGGTAATATATGCTGGCCGGGTGGCAGAGAAGATACCGAACTCTTCAAATCATTTATTAAACACGTTTCAAATATTCAGAAAAGATAATCTAAGGCAGAAAACTTGACCCCTAAAAAACAAGGCCGTTTCCCGGAAGGGGACCGGCTTTTTTTCTTTTCTCTATTATTTGCAGTTATAAATTATCTGCTTAAGATCGATCCATTGTGAATAATAAAAAAAATAAAATGGAACTTTTTTTACTACCTCTACTCTACG